>JAPOYZ010000646.1 GCA_026706325.1 Candidatus Aminicenantota bacterium | reverse complement strand
AGGGGGGACTGCCGTCCCCCCTAACCCCCCCGACAGGGCGACTGAAAGTCGCCCCTCCTATTCGGCGACAGGAATGGCGCCGCTCCAGTCGCCGCTCCACCGTCACGACTTTAGTGAGATCAACCCGCCGGACTTGCCGCCGGGGAGTTCGGTGTAGAAGTCGCGGCCCTCGTGGTTGATGATGACGAAGGCGGGGAAGTCCTCCACCTGGATCTTCCAGATGGCCTCCATCCCCAGGTCCTCGTAATCCACCACCTCCACCTTCTTGATGCTGTGTTCGGCCAGGACCGCGGCGGGGCCTCCGATGGAGCCCAGGTAGAAACCGCCGTGGCGGGCGCAGGCCCGGCTCACCTGGCGCGAACGGTTGCCCTTGGCCAGCATGACCATGCTGGCGCCCTGACTCTGGAAGAGGTCCACGTAAGGGTCCATGCGGCCGGCGGTGGTGGGGCCGAAGGAGCCTGAGGCATACCCCTGGGGTGTTTTGGCCGGACCGGCGTAGTAGACCACGTGGTCCTTGAAATACCCGGGCAGCGCCCGGCCGTTGTCCAGGTCCTTCTTCAACCGGGCGTGGGCGATGTCCCGGGCCACGATCACCGGTCCGGTGAGCGAGAGGCGCGAGGCCA
Organism: Candidatus Aminicenantota bacterium; assembly: GCA_026706325.1. Taxonomy (GTDB): domain Bacteria; phylum Acidobacteriota; class UBA6911; order RPQK01; family JAJDTT01; genus JAJDTT01. Next base: position 4,715 of record JAPOYZ010000646.1, on the reverse strand, counting down.
CGGGGTATTGGCGCAGGTCGTCGAGGATCTCGGGCATGGGCCGGTTCAGATCGATCCGGGCCACGTCGTCGTCCAGGTCCTCTTCGGTCACTTCCGGCAGGAAACGGGCCGGGTTGGTCTCCAACTGCTCCAGGAAGATCCCGTCCCGGGTGATCTTGCCGAGCACCTGGCGGTCGGCCGAGCAGGAGACGCCCAGGCCCACCGGGCAGGAGGCGCCGTGACGGGGCAGCCGGATGACCCGGACGTCGTGGGCGAAATACTTGCCGCCGAACTGGGCGCCGATGCCGATCCGGGTGGAGAGGTCGAAGATCTGCTGCTCCAGTTCGCGGTCGCGGAAGGCTCTCCCCAGCTCGTTGCCCGAGGCAGGCAGGTCGTCCAGGTAGTGGGCGCTGGCCAGCTTCAGGGTCTTCATGGTGAACTCGGCCGACATGCCGCCGATCACCAGGGCCAGGTGGTAGGGAGGGCAGGCGGCCGTGCCCAGGGAATGGAGCTTCTCTTCCACGAAGCGCATGAGGGAATCGGGGTTGAGCAGGGCCTTGGTCTGCTGGTAGAGGAACATCTTGTTGGCCGAACCCCCGCCCTTGGCGATGAAGAGGAAGTGGTACTCGTCTCCCGGTTCGGCGTAGAGCTCGATCTGGGCCGGCAGGTTGGTCCGGGTGTTCTTCTCCTTGTACATGCTCAGGGGAGCCAGTTGGGAGTAGCGCAGGTTCCCCTCCTGGTAGGCGTTGTAGATGCCCAGCGACAGGGCCTCGCCGTCGTCCCCATCGGTCCAGACGTTCTGGCCCTTGTGGCCGATGACGATGGCCGTCCCAGTGTCCTGGCAGCCGGGGAGAACGCGCCCCGCCGCGATGTTGGCATTCTTCAACAGCTCCAGCGCCACGAACCGGTCGTTCTCGGAGGCGTCCGCGTCCTCCAGGATGCGGGAGAGCTGTTCCAGGTGGCTCGTGCGCAGCAGGTGGGAGACGTCGTCGATGGCGGTCCGGGCCAGAAGCGGAAGGGCTTCGGGCCCGATCTTGAGCAGTTGCCGGCCCTCGAATTCCACGGTGGAGACGTGGCCGCCCAGCTTCCGGTACTCCACGTTCTGGCCGGCGTGCTCGAAAATCTCCTGGTGTTGGAATCCACCCATCTTCCATTCCTCCGGGTGTTCAGTATGTCAAATGAGAGATCGAAGGGGGGCCGGGTTCAGTCGTCGACGGCGTTGTTGCCGAGGACCAGCCCCCGCACGTTCTGCACGTCGAAGGCCCGGACCTTCTGGGATCCGGACCGTCCCAGGTCGGTGGCCACGTTGCCGGTGATGGTGATCCGCTGGCATTCGCCGACCGTCTGGACGGCGTTCTCTTGCAGGCCGGTGAAGGCGTTGCCGGTGATGGCGATGTCCGAGGTCCCTTCCAGCAAAATCCCGCTTCCCAGGGTGACGTTGGGCCACTCGGTGTCGTGCCGCTCGTGGTACTTGGTCTTTCCGCCCAGGTAGCTGTTGGAGAAGGCGTTGCCGGTGATGGCGATGCGGCCGGCGTTGGGACCCACCCGGACCGCCTGTTGCGGGATCAGGGTGAAGGTGTTGGCCGAGACGGCGCAGCCCCAGGCGTCCCGCAGGTCGACGCCCCCCTTCTGGTTGTGGGCGATCACGTTGGAGCTCAAGGTGATGCCGTAGCAGTCCCGGTCCAGAATGATGGCCGTACCCACGCACTCCTCGATCATGTTGCCCGAGACCACCGAACCGTAGGTCCGTTCGATGACCACCCCGTCGCCCAGGTGATCGTCCAGGACGTTTCCCGTCATGCAGAGGTTGAAGCCGTTGATGAAGCGCAGGCCGTCCTGGTTCTCCTCGAACTGGTTGGCGTTCACCACCATGTCGTGGGCTCCCAGAACGTTCATCCCCGCCTTGCCGTTGTAGGTGATGATGGAGTTGACGATCCGGGGGTCCTCGTAGCAGTCGATGAGGTTCATGCCGTGGCCGCCGTTGTGGTCGATGGAGAGCCCGTCGATGTAGATCTCGTTGGCCCCCTCCACCTGGAGGCCGTCTCCGCTTTCAGGGTTGCCGCTGATGCGGAAGTCGGCCAGTTGCACCCGCCAGAGGCGCGCTTTGCGTTCCCGGTCCTGTTGCATGGAGCGGACGACGAACGCCGGTTTGCCTTGGGTGTTCTTGTTGATCAGGTGGGTCGCGGCCCCCGAACCCACGACCCGGGTATTCTCCCGGGACAGGATCAGGGGCTGCTCCAACGGAAAGTCCCCAGGCGGCAGCCGGACGATCCCGCCGGCCTCGGGGACCGCGTCCAGAGCCTCCTGCAGAGAGTCGTACTTGGCGGCGTCGACGACTGCGGCCGGTCCCTTCGGGGCCTCGCTCTGCCGGGCCTGCCCCGATGCCGCCAGCAGCAGAATCACCGCGCTGCCCAGGAGCATGGGAGTTTGGAGTGTCGCGCTACTCCCGCGCATCATTTCTCCAGGAACTGGAAGGCGTTGAGCTTGGCGTTGCGCACGGTGAACCGGAGCTGCACCGGTTTTCCAGCCAGGTGCCCCACGTCGCTCTTGCCTCCCCAGGTCACCAGGTGCTTGCCGGTGGAATCCAGGTTGTCGGCGTCCTGAAGGGTGAATCCCTGGACCGGGGTATGGGCCGAGTTCAGGATCTCCACCCTGACCTCCGCCGGTCCCGCTCCCCAGGTGTGCTTGGCGGCCTGCATGCTCACGTAGAGGCGGTTGCCCGTGAATGTGATGACGCGCGTCAGCACCTTTCCGGGATCCAGCTTGCCGGCGATGAGGGAGACGAAGCCGTCCTCGGGGAGGGTGGCCAGACCGATGGCGAAAACCTGCGTGTCGCCCCGGTCGTACAACGGCTCGGGGCCTCTCCAGTTGCCGCCCGAATAGTAGAACCAGATCCGGCCGTTCTGGAAGAAGGGATTTCGCAGATAGAGGGTGGTCTCGTCGAAATCCCCGGTGTCGCCCAGTTTGACGAAGGCTTCCCGGAAGGGGCGCTGATAGGTGACGCCGTCCCGGCTGAACGCCAGCTGCGGATAGTGAAGCCCCTCGGTGGTCTGGAAGATCCAGGGGACGCCGATATAGACCCCTTCGTAGGTGAAGGCCGGGAAGGCGTAGAACTCGACGTCCGGCGCGTCCCGTTCGTCGGGGATCATGATGGTCTCCACCTCCGACCAGCGGATGAAGTCCGGGCTCTCGGACCGGCCCGTGATCCGTTTCCCCAGGGGACAGCGCCGGTGCAGACAGCTCTCGATGTGGGTCACGTAGACCCCCTTGATGGGATCCCAGCCCATGAAACTGTTGGGCCCCCAGCGGCCCTGTTTGTCGGAGATGTCCATCTCCTGGTTCTCGGGCGCCGTGGTCCACTGGATCCCGTCGGGGGAGTGGTAGAGGTTGATCCGGCCGAAATGGTAGCCGTGGAACTTGTAGTCGTCGGCCGCGGACTTGTAGCGGCGCGAGGGGTCTTTCTCGTTGGGATCCAGCATGTTGGGAAAGCGGGTTCCCGGAGGCAGGATGTTGTTGTTCCGGGAGCCCTGGAACTCCACCTTGCCCAGGTTGGGTTTCTCCCAGTTGAATCCGTCCCTGGAGGTGGCGAAACAGAAGGCCTGGAGGGAGCCGTTGGGATCGTTGAAATAGTGATAGGGGTCCGGAACCCGCTCCCTCGCGTAGCCGTCGCCGTCCCGGCTCCATTGGGTCCGGTAGCCGTCGCCCGCGTCCTTGGTGCCCCTGAATTCGCTGTAGGAGGTGTACCACATCTTGAACAGGCCGTCCTTGGGGTCGTAGAGCACCTGGTTGCAGCGCAGGTAGTTGCTCTCCCAGGGCCGGTCGGCTTCGATGATGGGATTGTTGGGCGCCTTGACCGCCGGGTTCAGCACCCGCTTGACATGGTCCATCCGGTGGATGATGTAGTCGTCGATGACCAACTGCTTCTGACGGCCGATGTGGGTGAGAGCCGCGCTGTCTCCGGGCGGGGCGGCGTGCGCCTGAGGCCATGCGGGCAGGCAGAAAAGCAGGGCGATTCCCGCAATCCTGATGGTCGGGAACGCTGCAACGTAGGAAGTCATTTTATGGGCTCCTTTCCAGTGGTCCGGTCCGGTCGAAACTATCCAAAGGGCCGGAGAGAGTCAATCTTCCGAAACCGTCGCGGGGGCTCGGCGGCCAACTGTCCCGTGGGCGCGGTGAATGGCGATCAGCCAGAGTGCTCCTGCCAGAATCAGGAACCCTCCCAGCAGTTGCCGGGAACTCAGTCCCTGCTCCGGTAGAAAGATGAGTCCCAAGGGAAGCACGAACAGGGGCTGCAGGGTCATGACCATGGCGGTGCGGGTCACGTCCCAGAAGCGGTAGGAGTGAAACAGCAGCGTGTATCCGACGAAGGGACCCAGAAACGCCCCGAACAGGGTCATCCCCCAGTAGAAGGGAGCGACGTCGAAGCGGGCCTCTCCCGGGCCCGCGACCCACAGAAACATCATCGCCGACGCGATGGCCGCCCGGTAGAAGACCATGATGCCGGGATGGACCCCTGCCACCAGGTTCTTGCCCAGGACGAACTGAAACGACATGGTCAGGGAGGCCAGCATCACCAGCAGGACGCCCAGTCCCACTTCCTGCCAGACGCCGGCGGTGCTCAGGCTCCCGCCCACGATCATGACTCCGATAGCCAGTCCCTCGCGGAACTGGAGCCGCTCACCCAACAGGAGACCGGCCAGCAGGATGGTCAGGGCCGGTTCGAACCGTCCCAGGAA
>JAPOYZ010000258.1 GCA_026706325.1 Candidatus Aminicenantota bacterium | reverse complement strand
GGCTGTACGAAGCAGGCCGACCCTACCTGGAGAAGGCGCTGGAATTGGAGTCGGACCTACCGATCGCACGCCTGAACCTGGCTGTTATCAAAAACATGGAGCAGGAGTTTGACGAGGCGATTCTGCATCTCAACCAAGTGTTGCGCGCCAACGACCAGCTTCCCCAAGCCTATATGGAACTCTCGAAGGCTTATGCCGGCAAGGGCCGTTGGGAGGCGGCAGCAGCAGCCGTAGAACGGGCGATCTCCCTGGACCCCGATGAACCCGCTCCCCACTATCAATTGGCCCAGATCCACAAGAGATTGGGAAACGTCGGAAAAGCCTTGGAGGAACTTCAGCGCTTTGAGGCGATTCAACAGAAAATGAGGCGGGAAAAACATCTCGCCATCGAGAGTGGTCTTCAAAAAAAACCTCAATAGTCGGCAACTCGCCGTCGGGGAGAATCCAATGACTAATCTGAAAACGATTGGCTTCGGCATTTGCCTGTTAGGCCTGACGGCGAGCCCGTGGGTGCTTGGTTCCAACCTGAAAGCCGGGGTGGCCAAGGTCGATATTACTCCGGCTCCTGGAAAATACATGCTCGGCTCCGGGACGACGCTGGCAACCGGAGCCCATGATCCCTTGTACGCACGCGTCCTGGTGCTGGAGGTCGATCAAACGCGGATGGCGCTGATCACGGTCGATCTCTGCCGCGTCTTCCAGGCCCCCTTGATGGATCGCCTGCGCCGGCAGGTCAAGGAATCCAGCGGAATCTCCTTCGTGCTCATGGTCGCGACCCACACTCACTCCGCTCCCATGATTCCCATCAACGAGAATCATCCCCTGACCGGCATGGTGGCTTGGCAAGAGGACGCCGTCGCGAAAATCGCAAGAGCCACTGAAAAAGCTTACGGGCAGGCGGCAGAGGCGTGGTTGGGTACAGGCTACGGAGTCGCCTACATCGGCCACAACCGGAGAAAACTGAACCCGGACGGCACGGTGACCATGATGTTCAGAAACCCGACCAAGATTCCGACGGCTCCCTTCGATCCCACGGTTGCAGTCCTGCGCATAGACACCGGGAACCGCAAGCCACTGGCCGTTCTGGTGAACTACGCCTGCCACCCCGTGGTGGTGATGGCAAACCTCAAGCAGTACTCGGCCGATTTTCCCGGAGTCATGTGCGAGACCGTGGAACAGGCCTTCGGTCCCCAGACCATGGCCTTTTTCCTGAACGGCGGCGCCGGCGACATCGACACCTATTACACGGGCGTGCCTATCGAAGAAGACCCGGTCGCGAGAATGGTGTGGAGCGGGGAAACCCTAGGCAAGGAAGCCGTTCGCGTGGCCCGGAAGATCCGGACCGAACCGTCCTCTGAAGCGAGCCTCGATTTCTCCGAAGATTGGCTGACGTTCGGATTTCGTTGGGACGTGGAAAAGTACATGAAGGCCTTTGAGGAGAGCGTGGAACCCGAACTCCGCCAGTACTATCTGCCCGAGATCAAGCCGGAAAAGCAGGTTCCCGTCACCACCGTTCTCGTCAACAAGCAAATTGCATTCATGGGGATGCCGGGCGAGCCCTTCATCGAGTTCCAAATGAACTGGCGCGAGCGGTCTCCGGTCGCCGACAGTTTCTTCCTGGGGTACGCCAACGGCTTTTTCAGCTACTTCCCCACCATTCGCGCGGCTACCGAAGGCGGCCACGGAGCAAAGAACATCTGGGCCCGGATCGAACCGGGCGCCGGCGAACGGATCGTGGATCACTGCATCATCCGAATCTATGAAATGTTGGGGCGTTTGACCGATGACCCGGCGGTGCCGGCGCCGGCGAAGGACGATGAGGAGTGATGGCGCCGAGAGCTCTCCTCGGCGTCCCGATTTCTCTACCTTTCGGAGGCCTGACCCGGCACGTTGACGCCTTCCAACTCCAGCAGACGCCGCTTCAGTCCCAGACCGCCGGCGTAACCGACCAGGCTTCCATTGGAGCCGATGACCCGGTGGCAGGGAACCACGACCGGAATAGGATTACGGCCGGTCGCTGTGCCGACCGCGCGAGAGGACCCCGGACGCCCGATCCCGGCCGCCACCTGCGCATAGCTTCGCGTCTCGCCGAACGGGATTGATCGCAGTTGGTTCCAGACCCCGATCTGGAACACCGTTCCCCTCAGGTCCAGTTCCAGATCGAAATCCCGCCGCTCTCCCGCCAGGAACTGCTCCAACTGCGACGCGGCACGCCGCAGGGCGGGGCTCCAACCCGAGGACGCAGGCCCCCCGAAATGCCTGTCGAACCATCCCGACCAATCGGCTTCGCCGGGAAGGTGCAACCGGCAGAGCCCGCGGTCGGAGGCAGCCAGAAGAAAGGTTCCCAACGAGGTGTTCAAAGGGTGGTAGCAAAGAGATCGCATGTATCAGATTCCTTTCGCGCCGAGATGCCGTGGTCCCGCCATGGTACGCGGAGCGTGAGACTCATTCACGCCCGCGGGTGGAACTTTCCGTAGACCTTCTTCAGGCGCTCCCGGCTCACATGGGTATAGATTTGCGTGGTGGAGATGTCGGCATGCCCCAGCATCACCTGGACCGCCCTCAAGTCGGCGCCATTTTCCAGCAGGTGAGTGGCAAAGCTGTGGCGCAGCACGTGAGGGCTCAGCTTTCCGTCGATTCCCGCTTTCCTGCCGTATTTCAGGGTCAATTTCCAGAAATTCTGCCGGGTCATGGGCCCGCCCCGCCGGGTCAGGAAAAGGAAGGGACTCGAGAAACGCTTGCGGAGAAAATAGGGCCTCACCTCTCTCTGGTAGGCGTCCACGAACTCGGAGGCCTCGTCCCCCAGCGGAACCAGCCGCTCCTTGCTTCCCTTCCCCATGGTCCTCAGGAAGCCCGCCTCCAGACTCACCTCGCGAACCCGGATCCGCACCAGTTCCGTGACCCGCAGGCCCGTGGCATAGAGCACCTCCAGCATGGTCCGGTCCCGCAGGCCGAGCGGGGTGGCGAGATCCGGACCTTCCAGGAGACGGTCCACCTCGTCCCTCTCCAAATAGACCGGCAGTCTCCTCCAGAGCTTGGGCGACTCCAGAGTCTCGGTGGGATCCTTCTCGGCGTACCCGTCCAAGAGAAGAAAGCGGTAGAAGGAACGAAGACTGACGATCTTGCGCATGATGGAGGAGACCGAGAGCCGCTGGTGCAGCCGGCGCACAAAGTCGAACAGGTCGTGTCTCTCGGCCTGGTTCAACTCCACTTCACGTTCTTCCAGAAACGCCAGGAACTCCAGAAGGTCCCGCCGATAGGCTTCGACCGTGTTGGGGGAGAGCCCCCGCTCCACCACCAGGTAGTTGACGTAGCTCTCGAAGGCCCGGCGGCGCATCTCTTCCGTCATTTTCGCAAGCGGGCAAAAAGGTGCCCGACCTCCTCGACGCCTAGTAGGCGGCAACAGGCGAAATAGAAGACAGCTCCGGCCCCGATACACCCGAAGAGTGCGGCCGCGTTCTCCAGCCAGGTGCTTCGAGCCACTTCCAACTGGAGATAGATCCCCAGGAACCCGACGACGACCCCCATGAGAATCGATGCCACCAGGTTCTTGGCCACGGTGGACGCCACTCGATGCGACGCCGACGAACCCACCCTGCGGCCGAAGGCACGGACCAGGAGAACCAGGTTCACCCAGACCGAGGCGGCTGTCCCCACTGCCAGACCCAGATACTTGTGGGCGGGGGGAAGCAGCCAGATTAAAAACAGGTTTACCGCCAGATTCGTGGCAACGGCGATCAGGCTGCTCCGCACCGGCGTTCGGGTGTCCCCCAGGGCATAGAAGGTGGGGGCGTAGACCTTGATGCAACTGTACGCGACCAAGCCGAAGGAGTAACAGATCAAGGCATTTGCGGTGTTCCCGGTGGCGTCGGCGTCAAACTCGCCGGTTTCAAACAGTAGACGGACGATGGGTCCGGCGAGGATCAGAAGTCCGACGCCAGCGGGCAAGGCGATCAGGGAAACGGTCTTGACCGAATGAGCCACCATTGCCTTGAGTCCGTCCCATTCCTCCCGGGCGGCCGAAACCGATACTTCACGAAGATTCACCACCCCCACCGCCACGCCACAGAGGCCGATGGGCAGGTACATGATCCGGAATGCGAAGTTGAGCCAGGAGACGGGTCCGTCTCCACCCAGCCATGAGGCCAACTGGGTGTTGATCAGAATGTTGATCTGGAGCGCGCTGACTCCCAGCAGCGCCGGCGCCACCAGCCGCCCGATCCGGCGCAACGCCGGGTGGCGGAAGTCGAGACCCAAACGGAATCGGTATCCCCGCCGGTAGAGGAGAGGGAACTGGACGGCGCACTGGAGCGCCCCGCCCACGAGGGCGCCCAGGGCGACGGCGTAGACGGCCAGGATCCCCTCGTATTCGAACCAGGGGACGACGAAAATACAGAAAAAAATGAGGACCAGATTGAATAGGGCGGGCGCCAGTGCGGGAACGAAGAAACGATTCAGGGCGTTCAGCATCCCGATCAGGACCGAGGCCACCGAAACGAAAATCAGGAAGGGGGACAGAATCCGAACCAAGTTGGAAGTGACCTCCAGCTTGCCCGGATCGCCGGCAAATCCGGCCGCCAGCAGATAGACCCAGTAGTCGGACAGCGCGAAAAACGCCACCGCCAGCAGTCCCAGTAGGAGGAGCAGAGCGCTGATCACCAGGTTCGCCAGCCGCCACGCCTCCTCTTTGCCCTGCTTTCGAAGGATCTCCGTGAAGGTGGGAACGAAGGCCGAACTCAATGCCCCTTCGGCGACCAGGTCGCGGAAGAGGTTGGGGATCCGGAACGCCACGATGTAGGCGTCCATGTAAGCCCCGGCTCCGAAGAGCCGGGCAAAGAACCGGTCCCGGACCAAGCCCAATATCCGGCTGAGGAGGACGGCAGCGCTGATGCTGCGGGCGGCGCGAGTCGATCGAATCCTTCGTTGGGACTCCTGATTGTCGTCCTGGTCCATCCCGCGGTCACTTGCTTTAGGGATTCGAATCGGGCGCTGCCAAACGCGTCAACCCGCGGGTACGCTATCATTCTCATCTGACCCGCGCTCTCGGGTTTGACGGAGTCCGGAATGAAGCTTGGAGACCTCGCCCGGCAACTGGATTGTGAGCTCCGGGGGCCGTCTGAAATCGAGATCGACGGCCTGGCGGGTATCGAGGAAGCGACGGCGAGCCAACTCACCTTCGTCTCCAATCCCAAGTACTACTCCAAGATCCCGTCGACCCGCGCGGGAGCCATCGTGGTGTCGCGCGACGCGCCCGATACGGGGCTCCCGACCCTGCTCAGCGACAATCCCTACCTGGCGTTCGCCCGCGCCATTCCGCTCTTCTATCGTCCGCCGTCCGTCACTGGAGGAATC
>JAPOYZ010000123.1 GCA_026706325.1 Candidatus Aminicenantota bacterium | reverse complement strand
CCGTCGACAGGCACGTGAAGGCCCCGTCCGAGGCCGAAGCCTATCTCGCCGGGCCGCCGATAATGGTGAAGATGGTGACGGAGGTCCTCAGGGCGAAAGGGATCCCCGGCAGCCGCATCTTTTTCGATCAGATTCTCGCCAGGGATTGAGGTGTTGAACATGGAGACTCAGACGATTTTGGCCGTGGTTTCGTTCTTGGCTCTGGCGGCGGCTTTGCTGGCCCTCAGGTCGGCTTCCGCGGCGAAGAGCCGGACCGGAAAGTTGGAGCGGACGCTCAAGTCCCTGGAAGAAGACGTCGCCAGTTCGGGGTCCCGGCAGAAGGAGCAACTCGAGAATCAGGGAGAACTGCTCCGGCGCGTGGCCCAGGGGAAGCACGTGACGGATGCAGTGCTCTCAGGCGGCCTTTTCGACGAGATCGACGGCGAAGCAGCCTTGGAAATGATTCGCCGTCATCCGGACACCTTGATCATCGACGTCCGGGAGCCCCATGAGCACGCTGCGGTCCGGATCCCCGGCGCCAAGCTCATCCCGCTGGGAGAAGTCAGCGCCCGTGCTTCCGAGATCCCGCAGGAGGCCGACCGCGTCATCGTCCACTGCGCCGCCGGGGGCCGTTCGGCCCAGGCCTGTGCCCAACTGGGTGTTCAGGGATATGTCAATCTCTACAATCTGGCCGGGGGAATCGGACGCTGGCCCGGAGAAGTCCGGAGAGGATAGCGGGAATCCGGCTGACCTTTGTGATTCCGAGGATTCCAGGAATTCCGGTGAGAAATGCGGACTAGGAGTCTGCGCCGTAGAAATGATCGTAGCGAGAAAGTGGAGAATCGAGGACAGATTTTCACGATTTTGAGGTGCATAGTTGTTCTATTCGCCGAGAAATCGCACGAATATGGACCGATTCGCCGCTTTCGCAGTAGATTGATTTCTGCGGCGCAGGCTCCTAGTGTGAACAATCCAACGCATTTTATCTTGAACTGGACGAGTTCCTCTCTGCTATTTCTTCTGGCGTTTCTGCAAGGCGCTCCAATCCCGCTGGAAGCCGCCCCCGGCACGCCAACCATGAAGTCCTATCGCGTGTCGGAGCCGCCGGTGCTGGACGGCGTGGTGGATGACTCCTGGATGTCCATGGAGCCGGCGACCGGATTCATTCAACAGCTCCCGGAAACCGGGGCCCCGGCGACCGAACGGGTGGAGGTGCGGATCGGATTCGACCGCAACACTCTCTTCATCGGCGTCATCTGTTTCGATTCCCGGCCGGAAGAGATCGTCTCCACCCAGGCCCGGCGCGACGGAGTCCTGGACGAGACCGATTCGTTCGAGGTTCTCCTGGACACTTACGACGATGACCAGAGCGGATTCCTCTTTGCCACGACTCCCGGAGGTATCGAGTTCGACGCCCAGATCATCCACGGCGGCCAGAGCCGCGCCGGAGGAGGACCGGGCCGCGCCGGCTCCGTGGGCGGCAGCGGCTTCGGAGGGGCGCAAGGGGGCCAGGCGTCCGCCTTCAACCTGAATTGGGATGCGGTCTGGACGGTCCAGGCCAAAATCACTCCGCGAGGCTGGGAAGCCGAGTTCGCGATTCCGCTCCGGAGCCTGCGCTATGAACCTGGAACCGATCGCACGTGGGGGATCAACTTCAAACGCAACCTGCGCCGCAAGAACGAGCAGTCCTACTGGGCCCCGGTCACCCGCGGATTCGAGATCCATCGTGTTTCAATGGCGGGAGACCTGACCGGTCTGGACCTGGATTTTCGTCCGAGCCGCCAGGTCATTCCCTACGTCAAGGGCGGGTTTCTCCACGACTACCGGGGATCCGATCCATTGAAGGATGGGATTCTGGATGCCGGCCTGGACCTGAAGACCACGCTCACGCCGACGTTGACCTTGGACGCGACCCTGAACACCGACTTCTCCCAGGTGGAGGTGGACGAAGAGCAGGTCAATCTCACCCGCTTCGACCTGTTCTTCCCGGAGAAGAGGCCCTTCTTCCTGGAGAATGCCGGCTATTTCCAGGTGGGCAGTCCGCGACAGGCGGAACTCTTCTTCAGCCGCCGCATCGGCATCGATCCCAGTGGCGTGGAGGTCCCCATCCTGGGCGGCGCCCGTCTTACCGGTAAGCTGGATCGTTTCAACCTGGGCGTCCTCAACATGCAGACCAACGACGTGGAGGATGTGACGCCGGCTCACAACTTCACCGTCCTGCGCGTGGCCCGGGAGGTGGGTTCCCGCAGCGCGTTCGGCGCCATCTTCATCAACAAGGTGGCCACCGGTACCGCAGCGGGGGCGAACCAGTTCAACCGGACCTACGGCATGGACGCCAATATCGGAATCGGAGAACGGTGGACCTTCTTCAACTACGCTGCCCGCACCGAGACTCCGGGCCTCGACGGACGCGATCACGCCGCCAGTTCCGAAGTGCGCTACACCACCGATTTCTTCAGCTGGGACGTGGGTTACCTGGAAGTGGGAGAGGATTTCAATCCGGAGGTGGGATTCGTGCCCCGGTCAGGCTACCGGAAGCCCTCCTATGGGATCTACTTCAATCCCCGGCCCAAGAATCATCCCTTCTTCCGCCGTTTCTGGCCGCATCATTCCTGGCGGGGACACTATCGCTTCGACGGAACTCCCGAGTCGGGTTGGCGCCACAACGACATGCGCGTCTTCTTCCAGAACGGCGGGTCGGTGGGACTCGCATTCAACCAGAACTTCGAACAGCTCTTCGAACCCTTCGAGATCTTCGAAGACGTCGTCCTGCCGAAGGGGAGGTACAATTTCGACAACTTTCTGTTGACCGTGGAATCGGACGAGAGCGCCGACCTATTCGGCGTCCTCAACTATTCCTGGGGGGAATTCTACTCGGGTCACATCAAGACCTTGAGCTTGCGGGGGGGCTTCCGCGTCGGCGCCGAGTTTCTGCTGGCGGCCCGCTACGTGCACAACGCTGTCGATCTCCCGGAGGGCCGTTTCAACACGGACTTGGCCATGGTCCAGTTGAATTATTCCTTCACGCCCAAGAGCTACATCCAGTCTCTGATCCAGTACAACAGCACCGAACGGGAGATCGGGGCCAACGTCCGGTTCGCCCTGCTCCGCACCGGCAGCACCGGGTTCTTCATCGTCTACAACAGCCACTTCGACCCCACGGGCATCGACCCTCACGAAGGGCCGATGGTGCCCGGCGCCTATCGGACGCACCGAACCCTGGACCGGACGATCCTGGCCAAGTTCACCTACCTGCTGGATTTCTGAGCCCCACTGAATCATGCTATGAACGTTCCGGGAAGCACCGGAAACAAGCACGCACCCGCACCGGAATCATGACCTACCTGACCCGTCTGACCGCGGCCATCAAGAAGGAATTGGAAGAGGGCCGGTTGGGAACTCCCGTCTTCGTGCGGCTGGTGATCGTGGCGTCTTCGGATCATGGACACCTGGTTCCCAATTCGGTGGCGGGCATGCAAGTGGTCCGGGAGCTGCTGGGGCCGCCGATCGAGGAGATCTTCGCCGCCGGGAGTGTCGAGTCTGGGAATCTGTCGGTGCAACTTCATCTGGAGGGTGGACGCACCGGTCAGGTCTTATCGATCCTCAGGCGGGAGGGTTCTCCGGGAGCGGATCTGCTGCTTGTGGGGAACCATGGGACGTTACGGCATGATCTGGCGGAAGCCGGTCTCGCCGGCGAGACTGAAGAACGTCTCTGGAGCGCGGACGGGGTTCGGGGTGAGTTGGTCGCGGCGGTGGAGGAGTCGCTGCGCAAGCGGTCGCCGGTGCGGCTCGGGTAACGGAGCGATCCATGGGCAAAACCTACGGAGTACTCCTGGTGGCCGGAGACCTGACCCACCAGGAGAATTACGGTGCGGCGTTCGGCAGAGATCCGCGGTGCCGAGTGGTGGCGGTCACCGACGAACCGGGAGTTCCGGAACGGCGGGATCGTTTGAATCGAAGGTTGGCCCGGCGCTTCGGAATTCCGTTCATCCCCGATCTGTCCGATGCGCTGAAGCGCAGTGACGTCCACGTCGTCAGCGTCTGCGTGGAGTTCGAACGGCGCGCCCGCGTGGCTGCTCAATGCGCCCGAGCGGGGAAGCACGTCTACGTGGACAAGCCTTTGACCGTCTCCAACCGGGAGGCGGCCTCTCTGGCCTCCGAGATCCAGAAGGCCGGAGTTCGGAGCCAGATGTACAGCCTGTTCCGGGCTCCTTGGGTTCAACGGGCCCGGAGGCTCACCGACAGCGGCAACCTGGGGGCGTTGGTGAGCATGCACAGCGACCTGTTGTTCTCCAAGGGCCACACCGGAACCGCAGATCTGAAACGTCCCCGCCAGGAGCACTATCCTCCCCGCAGGTTCACCTACATCGACTCGAAACGGGAACTCTTCACCATGGGGGTCTACTCCATCGGGATCATGCGTTGGCTCTCAGGCCGCGAGGTGAAGCGGGTCTATGCCCGGACTGCAAACTATTTCTTCCGCGAGCACCAGAACAACGACGTGGAAGATTTCTCGGCTCTGACCCTGGAGTTCGAAGGCGGACTGGTGGGGACCGTGAGCGGCGGGAGAATCGGCTGGCTGAGTCACCTGGCCGGGGGATATTCGGGGATCTTCCTGGCCGGGACCCGCGGTTGCCGATTCGTCGACGGCGCCCGTCCCCGGTTCGAAGTCGCCTGCGACGCTCAGGCCTGGCGGCCCGGACCGCCGCATCCCGAAGATCCCATGGGATTCTGGAGAAGCAGCACCCGGGAGGCCGGCGGAGTCCACAAGTTCAACTGGCGTACGGTCCCTCCAGCGGCGCAGTCGGACGAGTCCTATTTCATCGATTGCATCGAGCAGAATCGCGAGAGCGACATGAGCGTCGCGGAGGCCGCCGAGGTCCTGAAAGTGCTTATGGCCGGCTACGAGTCGGCGGCCACCGGCAAGGTGGTTTCCCTGTAGGAGGGGGGACATTCCTGTCCCCCATTGGAGGGGCGGTTTTCCTACCGCCCCGTGGGAAAGCCGCCGCTTCCTCAATACCAAGCCCTCTTGTCCACTACGTTCTTGACCGGCCGGCCGTTGGCGTAGCGCCGGACGTTGTCCACCACCACCTGAGCGAATCGATCGGGAATCCTGGGGGACCGGGCGGCGCAGTGCGGCGTCATGATGACGTTCTCCATCCGCCAGAGAGGATGCTCCGGGGGAAGGGGCTCGGTTTCGAACACGTCGAGGCCGGCACCGGCGATCTCTCCCGCCTCCAACGCCGCGACCAGATCGTTCAGGTCCACGATGACTCCCCGTCCGATGTTGATCAGATACGCCGTCGGCTTCATCTGCCGGAACTGGGGCCGCCGGAACATCTTGACCGTTTCCGGCGTGTGCGGCGCGGCGATCGCCACGAAATCGCTTTCCGCCAGCCGAT
>JAPOYZ010000042.1 GCA_026706325.1 Candidatus Aminicenantota bacterium | reverse complement strand
GTCTACCGCAAGATCGCCCGCGAGGCGACGCGGTAAGGAGTCCTGTCGGAAGCCTCAACCTTTCTTGTCGAGGCTCCAGATTCCCGGGCCCTTGGCCGCGATGAATAGAAAGACAAAGGCGTAGATGGCCGCCAGCTCGCCCTTGTTTTCGATGGGCCACAATCCGTGAGGCTGATGGGCCATGAAGTAGGCCACGGCCATCTGGCCGCTGGAGATGAAGGCGGCCCAACTGGTCAGGAATCCCACGGCGATCAGCAGGCCACCCACCAGCTCGACGATTCCGGCCAGGCCCATGAGGCTGACCAGGGGCGCCGCAGCACCCGAATCTCCGCCGGCGCCGCCGAAGAGGCCCAGCACCTTCTGGGCTCCATGAAACGCGAACAGAAACCCGGAGACGATCCGGACCAGAGCGTAAGTCTCATTCGAGTACTTTGAGAGAATAGATTGCATAACCCCCCCTAAATAAAAACTAATCTATCGGATCAGACACCGGATCCACCGCCCGGATCCGGCCGAAGTGGAATCATACCCAAATCGAGGGAATGAGGAAACAGGACCGGAAATCGGAAGCGTGACCAGAATCTGCCGGGAGCGGGGACCCAAGATGAATGACGTGGCGACTTGCTCCTAGTGCTGGTATAGTGCGCGCCCAATCGGGCGGCCGGATGGACGTTGGTTGATGAGGCCCTCTCATGAACAGGGCCGGAAAGGAAATGATGCTTCAGAATCGGATCAAGAAACTTCTGGGGGAAGGCAAGGCGGCCTGGGGATCGGCCCTTTCGGACGCTTCCGAATTGTTGGCCAAGGCCACCCTCAAACAAGGCATCGACTTCCTCTGGATCGACACGGAACATCGGCCCTTCGGGATCAACGAAGTCCAGATGGTGCCCATTATCTGCCGCCTCGAGGGGCGGGACGCCATGCTGCGGGTTCCGAATCTGGATCCGGGCCTCATCAAGAAGGGCCTGGACATGGGCTGCAGCAGCATCATGGTGCCGCAGGTGGACAATGCGGAGCAGGCTCGCCTGGCCGTTGAGTACTGTAAGTTTCCGCCCGAGGGAAGCCGGGGAGTGGGTCCGGTCTGGCCGATGCTGCTGGACGTGGACATCAACGACTACCTGGAGTCGGCCAACCGGGAGACCTGCGTCATCGTCCAGGTGGAGACGGCGGAGGGCCTGGCGAACCTGGAGCGGATCGCCGAAGTCGAGGGGGTCGACGTCGTGTTTGCCGGTCCCGCCGATATTTCGGCGTCGATGGGGCATCTGGGGAACATCGGTCATCCGGAAGTCCAGAAGTGCCTGGAGGACTTTCCCGCCCGTGCCGCCGCCTGCGGCAAGCCCAGCGGCATCACGTTCCCCGGGTTCGACGCCTGTTGGAAAGCCTATGAACAAGGCTACCGGTTCATAAACGTCGGCAACCTCATGCACTTCGGCCAGGTCGGCCTGGGCGAGTGCCTGGGCAAACTGCGGGAACTGGAGGACTCCGCCTCCGGCTGAATCCCACCGTTTCGGAGATCTCTACCGAATCCTGGGGGTTGACCGAGGGACGGTTTCGGTCCCGGTGTCTGGACGGGCGCCATCGGACGCGGGACCACCCCCAGAGACTTCGCCGGTTCGTTCCGATACGGTCGCCGCATCGGAAAACCCCTGTTGCAGACCGCGGTCCAAGACGGGCAAGCCGATCGCCAGCGCGACGCTGACCGCCAACCCGATAGCCGCCTTCCCCACGTCCTTGCCGGCGAGAAGGATCGACTCCGAAATCGTGCGGTGCCGGAGCCGGAAGGCCAACGCCAGCTCGCGGCCCGCCAGCAATCCCAGGAAGACCCATGTCGTGCTCATGGGGATATTGGACATCTCCTTGAAATACATCAGGATGGACGCATAGATGAAGTCGATGAGGGTCGCCGTACGGATGTCGGTGGTATTGGTCTTGGAGGTGACGATGCCCTGAATCCGGCCCCCCCGGTTCTTGAAGATGACGGCGTGCAGCACCAGCATTACGACGGCGGCAAAAATGAGCACGTCGAGTTCCGCGGTGCGCGGCAGGTAGACGAAGATGTTGGCCAGGTCCTGGATCAGCCACTGGCTCCACAGAAAGGCGGTTGCGAGCCACTGTAGAGCGATGGCGTAGGGTCGGGGAGGCCGGTCCTTCGTCGCCATGAAACGGGATTCGAGGAGGTTGGCGACGATCAGGTAGAGGACGAAACCGACGCCGATGGCGACGCCGTAGCCCAGCAGCGACTTGGTCAGGATCTTCAGCAGATTCGTGGGAGCGAAGACCGTCAACACCAGGAACGTGGTGCTGACCGGCACGCCGTACCGGGTCAACAACAGGATGAACACGGGAGGAATGGCGTGCAGCCAGGTGATGCCTCCCTTGGGCTCCGGGAACTGCTCAAGGCGCCCGTAGGCGATGTCGCCCTCGTTGGTCAGCCATCCGTACACCAGAACCGCCAGGAGGATCAGGCAGGTGTAGATCCACAACACCCACCAGGGCCGGCGGGAATTGGAACTGAGAAACGTCCCCAGGGTCTGGATGGCGTCGTTGGCCACGATGGAGTAGGCCGCCAGGATAAACCCGACGAGCATGAACATTTCCGTCAAAAGGAACGCTCCTTAAACCGTTCCCCCGTTTCTCTGTCGACGGCCATTCTGTCGTTCATCGGCGGACCCGCCCCGCAGATATTAGCGGACACTCCCCAAGAATTCACGGGAGGCGCGCCCGTGGACTCGGCCTACGGGATCCCGAACGCATGGGCGCCGGCGGTTCGCCGGTTGAGATTTCGCTTTTCGGTGTGTCAGTCTGAGACATCCTTGAAGGAGACCGGAAGTGCCTGACCATGTCGTGCTCTGGGGTCCGCCGGACGTGGACGGATCCCCGGAAGGGACCGAGGACAGCCGCCTGTTGTCGGCCTGGATGAAGAAATGCGCCGATCACGGCGTCACCAAGATCATCGACGGCAGCGCCAGGGTCCTGCCTGCAGGCGAGCGGACGTTGGCCCGTCCCCGGGCCGCACGCCGGGCGGGGATGAAGTTCGACACCTACGTGGACTACAACGGCTTTCCCCGGCACGGCGGCGCGCGCATGACGTACGGGTGGTCCCTGGACTTTCTGCGGCCCCCCGTGAATTCGGCCGAGGCCCGGGCGATTCTGGACCAGCACCGGCCCATTTATCACGGCCCGTACGTGACTACCGAGATGTCCGGCTTCGCCGCCCGGCATCCGGAATACCGGAGCCTGACCCGCAACCGTTCCTATGTGCTGGAGCCGGGGCAGGACGTCTACCTGAGCGCCTCTTTTCCCCAGGTGCGGGACCACCAGGCGCGCATGTTCGTCGAGGCCCTGGAGGTGACCCGCGCCGACGGGCTTCAGGTCGAGTTCGTGCTGGGCAATGAAGACGAAAACGGCGTCGTGCCCTACGGCTACGAGGACCGGACCGTGTCCGAGTTTCGAGCCGGATTCGGCAAGGACCCTTTCGACCTGCCCAATGACGACCCGGACTGGATGCGGTTCCGCGCCGAATACGTCACGTTGTTCCTCTTGGAGGTCCGGGCGAGGATCAAGCGGTCCTCACCCGAGGCGGTTCTTTCCACCACCATCATCGCCGGAGAGCCGGAGGACTACATCAAGGTGCTGCAGGACTGGCCGGCGTGGATCGAGCAGGGTCTGCTGGACGAGTTCTACCTCTGGTTCCGGACCGACTCCGACCTGGAGGCGGTCCGGCGACAGGTTCGGCACGTTGTGGACGTGGCCGCCGGCCGCGTTCCCGTGATCGCCGAGCTCTCCTGTTATCACCCGGGAAGCTTTCAGGATCCGGAATCCATGTTGACCGCCGGCAGGATCGCCGTCGACAACGGAGCTTCCGGGGTCGGCATCTACCGCAGCCATTCCGTCCGGCAACTGGACTTCTGGCCGGTCCTGGAATCTTTGAGCAAGCTCTGAAATGGGGCAAGCGCGACCGGCTTCCAGGCAATTCCGGCGTGCGGCGGGTCCCAAACTGCTACTCCGGAGTCCCTTCGCCCGGCTCTCCGGTCCACTGGCATCCCTTTTTCTGATTGTTGTTCCCCTTCTCGGGGAAGGGAACCAACCCATCGAACTGGGCGGCCGGCGCGAGTTGATGCTGGACGGCACGCTGTTCGAGACGATTCGAGACCTGGAGTTCCGTCAGCACTCCCCCCGCGACGCCGAAAAGATCCTGGATCTGGATGCCCCGTGGGAGGGCCGGAAATACCACGGTTTCACCGTCTGCGGCTACCCGGTGGTGTTGGAAGACGGAGGCAGATTTCGTCTCTACTATGCTTCCTATTTGGGATTGCGTTTTCGGCCCAGAGACCCTGAAATCCAATTCACCTGCTACGCGGAAAGCAGCGACGGAGTGACCTGGGACCGAATCCGGCTGGGCCGTGTCGAGTTCGAGGGATCCACGGACAACAACATCCTGCTCAAGGGGAGGACCTCGCATAATTTCGCTCCCTTCATCGACACCAGGCCGGGCACGCTGGCGTCGGAACGCTACAAGGCCGTCGGGGGAAATCCGGAGGCCTATGTCTTCGCTTCCGCCGATGGGCTCGACTGGCGACAACTCAGGGAGGAGCCGATTCTGGACGGAGAGGAACCGGCTTTCGACCGCCACGGAGCCATTCGTTGGGGGAACGATCCCAGCCGGAGAAGAGCGATTCTGGATTCTCTCAACGTCAGTTTCTGGGACCCGGGGAACGGGCAGTATGTCCTGTTCTTTCGGGCCTATCTGCCTTGCCTGTCCCGGGACGGAAAGCGCCGGCTTCCCGAGACCCGATCGGTGATGCGGGCCACTTCACCGGACTTCCTGAATTGGGGAAACATCGAGCCCATCGAGTATGGAGAGCCGCGACGGGAATGGAAGCACTCCCTCTACACCACCGGGCTGAAACCCTACCCCCGGGCGCCGCATGTCGTGCTGGGTTTTCCACTGCGAACGGCGCCGCGAAAACCCTTCCACGGCACCTCCTACGGTCTGAGCGAGACGGCCTTCATGTACAGCCGCGACGCGCTGAATTTCGTTCTGGTGGACGAGCCCTTCCTGCGGCCAGGCCGCGACCCCAGGAATTGGAGCAAGCACGGGAACCTCATGGCCTGGGGCATGCTGCAGACGGCCCCGGACGAACTCTCCTTCTACTACCTGCAGCACGACCACCAGCCGGACACCTTCATTCGGCGAGGAGTGCTGCGGGTCGACGGCTTCCGGTCGCTGAACGCCGGGGGATTTCCGGGCGGAACGGCCATCACTCATCCGCTCGTCTTCCAGGGAACCCGGTTGGAGATCAATGCCGCCACCGGAGCGGGAGGCGGCATCCGGATCGCCGTTCTGGATGCGGCCACGAAGCGGCCGGTCCCAGGGTATGAATCCAGCAAGGAGTTCTTTGGCG
>JAPOYZ010000461.1 GCA_026706325.1 Candidatus Aminicenantota bacterium | reverse complement strand
TTGAGGAAACTTCGGCGGTCGGACGGCGGGGCGCTCCTGTTCGGTCGGTTCATCCTCTTCCTCCTGACCCGGGCGAGACCTCTTCCCGGCGGCAGGGCCGGCGGTTCGTGGCGAAAACCGCCGGGGCGCCTCCACCGGATCCGAATCCGGGCAGCCCGGATTGCTTCCGGATCACATATGATCGAACATGCTCATTCGTCAGGCATTGTCCTGCGGGCCGAGCTCCGGTCTCGGTGCTACGCGGGACTTCTACCACGGACCGGCACGGGAACACCAATGGCTCGAAGACCCGCCACCCTAGCACTTTTGCTCTGCACCCTGTTCACGGCGGCCCGATCGGCTCCTGCCCTGGCCGCCCCGCCTTCCGGACGGGGGGAGCCCACGAGAACGATTCTGCGATTCTCCAATTATCGGGTCCTGTTCGACCGCGTCCAACAAGGCTATCCCACCTGTGGAGCCTCCTTCCTGTACCGGAAGGGAACGCTGGAACTCATTTTTCTCCGTCCCACGGAAGACGGCCGGGGCCAGGAGACATTCATGACTCGCAGTGACGACCTGGGAAAGACCTGGGTCACCGAGCGGATCGTGCAGCAGAACGCCGACGGGACCGATTTCGCTCACTACTACAACGTTGTCAACGGACAGTTCGTCCGTCTGCGGGAGGACCACTGGATGTTCGGCTTCGGCAACTGCGACGACAAGGGCAACCGCCA
This sequence comes from Candidatus Aminicenantota bacterium, assembly GCA_026706325.1. Lineage (GTDB taxonomy): Bacteria > Acidobacteriota > UBA6911 > RPQK01 > JAJDTT01 > JAJDTT01. Next base: position 4,703 of record JAPOYZ010000461.1, on the reverse strand, counting down.
CCGGATCCTGTCGACTGACGTCTTCGCCGAGCAGGCCGCTGCCGTTTCGCCGGCCGGGTCTTGAGTCGCCGTGGCGGACCGCAGCGGCCCGGAGTCTCCCAACGCACCTGGACGGTTTCATTCGCCGGACGTTGCCGACATACTTCTGGTTGATGAGCCTCTTGCGAAATGCGATCCCCGGTCTGGCCCTTCTCCTCTTGCTGACCGACCCTGCTGTGGCCGCCACCCGGCCCAACGTCGTCTTCATCCTGACCGACAATCACGGCGCGTGGACCCTCGGATGCTACGGCAACCAGGACATCCGGACTCCGAATATCGACCGGCTGGCTTCGGAGGGCATGCTCTTCACCCGGGCAATGAGCAGCAATCCCGTCTGCTCGCCGACCCGCGCCACGTTCCTCACCGGCCTGATCCCGTCGCAGCACGGCCTCCACTCGTTCCTCGACAACAAGTACATGGTGGGCCCCGAGGCCTACTACACCCTGAAGGAGTTCGACACGCTGCCCGGGATCCTGCACTCGGAAGGCTACGTCTGCGGCCTCTCCGGCAAGTGGCACCTGGGGGCCAACATGACGCCGCAGGACGGGTTCTCCTACTGGATCACGATGGTCCGGGGAAGCACGAGAAGCTTCTACGACGACCCCATCATTCAGGACGGCAAGATCAGGAAAACGCCCAAGTACATGACCGATCTCTGGACCGAGCATGCGATCCGCTTCATTGAGCAGAACCAGGGTGGCGAAAAGCCGTTCTTCCTCTACCTGGCCTACAACGGCCCCTACGGGCTCGGACCGCTGCTGCTGGAGCCGGCGCGCAATCGCCACGCGGCGTATTACGCCGACAAGTACCTGCCGTCCTTTCCGAGAGACGCGGTGCACCCCTGGCAGTACAACAACAAGGCCTACCACAACAACATCGTGAGCATCCGGCGGGTCGCCGCCGAGGTGAGCGCCGTCGATGACGGAGTGGGCGAGGTCATGGCGGCCCTGAAGCGGCTGGGGCTGGAAGAGAACACGATCGTGATCTTCGCCGGCGACCAGGGCTGGATGGGCGGTCAGAACGGATTATGGGGGATGGGCGATCACACCCGCCCCATCGCGGCGCATGATCTGATGATGCAGATCCCCCTGATCTTCCGCCATCCACGGGGAATCAAGCCGGGGAAGACCGGCATCATGGTCAGCAACTACGACTTCCTCCCCAGTCTCCTGGAGTACCTGGGCCTCAAACACCGGATTCCCCGGAAGCCGAAGCTCCCTGGACGCAGCTTCGCGGCCGCCCTGCGGGGGCGGAAGATCGATTGGGAGACCCGGATGTTCTACGAGATGGAGGGCTGCCGCTCGTTGCGCACCGAGGACTGGAAGTACGTGGCGCGCCGGCAGCCGGACGGACCGGCAGAACTCTACGACATGGCCGACGATCCGCAGGAGAGGTTCAATCTCTACGGCCAGCCGCAGCACGCGAGCATACAGAAGGAGATGGCCGAAGAACTCCGCCGTTTCTTCGAGGAGTATGCCGACCCGCAATACGACATCTGGAAGGGAGGCCGTTCCAAGGCGCGGAGGCTGCTGGCCCCGGCCGGCCACCCGGACTACCGTCCGCTGCGGAAACAATAGAGCCGGTTCCAGGGGCCGGGAACCACAGTTCTCTTGAGGAGAACCGCCCATGACGCTCCGAACGATCGTCCCTTTTCTGGCGTTCCTTATCGTCGCGTCCGCGGTCGCCCAGGGGAGCAAGCGGCCGAACTTCCTGATCGTGCTGGCGGATGATCTGGGTTATGGTGACTTGGCCTGTTACGGTCATCCCAAGATCAAGACGCCCAACCTCGACCAGCTCGCGCGCGAAGGACTGCGGTTGACGAGCTGCTACGCGGCGGCGCCGAATTGCTCCCCGGCGCGGACCGGGTTCATGACGGGGCGAACGCCCTATCGGGCCGGCGTGCACAACTGGATTCCCATGTTCTCTCCCATGCACGTCCGGAGGGAAGAGATCACGGTCGCGACGCTGCTGCGGAACGCCGGTTACGACACCTGTCACGTCGGCAAATGGCACCTGAACGGCGACTTCAATCTGCCGACTCAACCCCAACCCCGGGATCATGGCTTCAACTACTGGTTCTCCACCCAGAACAATGCCCTGCCGAATCACCGCAATCCCAACAACTTCGTCCGCAACGGAAAGCCAGCCGGACAACTCGAGGGCTATGCCGCGCCGCTGGTGACCGACGAGGCCATTCACTGGCTGAAAGAGGTCCGGGACAAGACCAAGCCGTTCTTCATGTATGTCTGCTACCACGAGCCGCACGAGCCGATCGCGAGCGACAAGCGTTTCGCCGATCTCTATCGTGCCCGTGATCCCAGCTATCGAGCTCACCACGGCAACATCACGCAACTCGACGATTCCTTTGGAAGGTTGGTTCAGACCATCGACGAACTTGGTTTGCGCGACAACACCTTCGTCTTTTTCACCAGCGACAACGGGCCGGCGATCACGGGAATTCACCCGCACGGATCGGCGGGTCCCTTGCGCGCCAAGAAGGGGTATCTCTACGAGGGCGGCATCCGCGTCCCGGGCATCATCCGCTGGCCGGGACATGTAAAGGCGGGATCCGAGTCGGACGTTCCCGTCAGCGGCGTCGATCTGCTGCCGACGCTCTGCGATCTCGCCGGAGTGGCCGTTCCCGGACGCCTCGGCCTCGACGGAGTCAGCATTCGACCACTGTTGGCGGGGGCACCGCTCGAGCGGAAGGCGCCACTCTACTGGCACTTCCTGCGGGCTCGCGGAAAGCCCAAAGTCGCCATGCGCGCCGGCGACTGGAAGATCCTGGCGCACCTGGACCAACCCGACCTGCGAGTTACGGCCGACATCGTGCCCGCCGAGATGAGGATGCTGAAGACCGCGAGCCTGGCGCGGTTCGAACTGTACAACCTTCGCGACGACGTTGGCGAAACCCAGGATCTGGCGGAACGGGAGGCGCAGCAATTGGCCAGGCTTGCAGACCGATTGCGGTCGATGTACGCCGATGTCCAAGCGGAGAGCCCGGTGTGGCCCGCCTGGAAGTGGCCGCGATACGAGGCGCAGCGGATCGAGTGGCCCCCATACCGCAATCAGCCCAGGCCGGGGAACAAGTAGGGCCGGCCGGCAGCCACCTGGTTTCTCAAACCGGACTGGCGTACCGGCAGCCACCAAACCTGGATTTCCAGGCTCGACTGGACTACCACTCCAGACGGCTGTCGTCCGGGCCGAGTTCCCCGGGCCCCCGAATTCCTCGACCTTCTCGTTGGGTGAGCTTGTCCCCCAGCTCGTCCCGGACCCGGGCCGCGTACCGCCGCAGCCGCTCCACCACCTCGGGATGCACGGAAGCAAGATCGGTGGTCTCTCCCACATCCTGCTTCAGGTCGTACAGCTCCAATCCGGTCTCGGCCTGATCGTAGGGGACCGGGTCGCCGCCGGTCCCTCCGGCCCGGCCCGACAGCGTTCGGTACTGGTGAGGAAAGTGGAGCTTCCAGCGGCGGTCCCGCACGGTCTGCAGTTGACCGTTCCGGTAATAGGAAAAGAAGGCCTCGTGAGGCGAGCGAGCCCCGGGTTCCGCGAACATCAGGGACCGGATGTCCCTGCCATCGATCTTGTGTCCGGGCAGCTCCGCGCCGATCAGAGCCGCGACCGTGGGAAAGACATCGATGGTCGCGGCCAGTTCGTTGCACTCCGCACCCGCCGGGATCCGCCCCGGCCAGCGCATCAGGGTGGGGACCCGGACTCCCCCTTCGAACGACGTGCCCTTGCCTTCCCGCAGCGGAGCCGCGGACCCGGCGTGATCGCCGTAGCTGAGCCAGGGCCCGTTGTCGGAAGTGAAGATCATCAGGGTGTGCCGGTCCAGACCGGTGCGTTCCAGGGCATCGAGGATCTGTCCCACGGACCAGTCGATCTCCATGACCACGTCGCCGAACAGGCCCCGCCCGCTGCGGCCCTTGAACTTGTCGGAGACGTAGAGCGGCACATGGACCATGCTGTGGGGCAGGTACAGCAGGAAGGGGCGATCCCGGTTCCGCTCAATGAAGTCGACGGCACGCTCCGTGTATTCGGTTGTGAGCAGACTCTGATCTTCCCCCGTGACACTGGGATTGAGGACTTGGTTGCCTTCGATCAGGGGCAGATCGGGATAGCGGTCCCCGGCGGTGGGGTGCCCGGGCCACATGTCGTTGGAATAGGGCAGGCCGTAGTATTCGTCGAAGCCGTGCTGCAGCGGCAGGAACTTGGGATGGTGGCCCAGGTGCCACTTCCCGAAACAGGCCGTGGCATACCCCCGGCTTCGACACAGTTCACCGAGAGTGACTTCCTGCTCGTGGATGCCGATGTCGGCGCTGGGACCCAAAGCGCCGTACAAGCCGATCCGGCGGTGATAGCAGCCGGTCATCAAGGCCGCCCGGGATGCCGTGCACGTCGCGGCCGAAACCTGAAAGTCGGTGAATCGCATGCCCTCCGCCGCCATGCGGGCCAGGTTGGGTGTCGGGTAACCTCGGGCGCCGAAGGGGCCGATGTCGGCGTACCCCATATCGTCAATGAAGACCAGAACGATGTTGGGCGGGCGGGCCTCCGAAGGGTCCGGCGGACCGGTTTGCGAACAGCCACAGAACAAGAGAAGAGCAGTCAGCGCCACACCCCAATGCAGACGGGAATGAGATCTCAACACGATGACCTCCTTG
>JAPOYZ010000097.1 GCA_026706325.1 Candidatus Aminicenantota bacterium | reverse complement strand
CTCGGGGGTCAGAGCGGCGGCCACGTACCGTTCCAGGTAGACGTTCAGCTCGGAAGTTCCGACCCGGATCATCCGGCCCTCGTAGGCCCGGTCCACCCGGGAGAAGATCTTGGAGACGCCGCTTCCCGTCTTGGCCGACACGAAAGCCAGCGGCGCGAAGACCAGGGCCCGCATCCGGTCCCGGTAGGCCGCGGTCATGGCAGCGCGAGTTTCCGGATCGGAGGGCATCAGGTCGGACTTGTTGACCGTAATCAGAATGGAGACGCCCGCGTCCTGGGCGTACCTGCCGATGATTGCGTCGAGAGTGGTGGGGGGTTCGGAGGCATCCAGCACCAGGAGCGCCACGTCGGCCCGTTCCAGGTTCTTGCGGGCCATGACCACGCTCAGCTTTTCGGCGATCTCCACCGTCTTGCTCTTTCTGCGAATGCCCGCGGTGTCCACGAACCGGTACGCCTGAGCCCCCACGCGAACCAGCGTGTCCACGGCGTCCCGGGTCGTGCCCGGAATCGAGGTCACGATCGAGCGTTCCTCACCCACGATCCGGTTCAGCAGGGAAGACTTGCCCACGTTGGGGCGCCCCACGATGGCGACCCGGATTTCCTCGGCTTCCGAGGCGCCGGGAGCCGCATCGGGCAGGCGGCTCAGGATCTCCCCGACCAAGGGCTCCATTTGCAGGTTGTGCTCGGCGGAAATCGGAAAAAGATGCCTCAGTCCCAGGGAGTGGAACTGGAACGCCTCCGTTTCCATGCGGAGAGTCTCCACCTTGTTCACTACCAGCACCGGCTCCCGGCCACGGGCTCTCAGCATGGAGCTCAGACTCTCGTCCAGGGGCTGCAGGCCGTCGCGCACGTCGACTACCAGGAGGATGAGGTCCGCTTCCCCGATGGCGACTTCCACCTGCCGAAGAACCTGCTCCGGAATATGTTCCCGGTCCCCCGGAGTGATTCCGCCCGTGTCCATGACTTCGAAAGTCCGGCCGCTCCATTCGGCCATCCCGCAGATCCGGTCCCGGGTCATTCCCGGACGGCGGTCCACCAAGGCTCGGCGGGTCCGGGTCAGCCGATTGAAAAGTGTGGATTTCCCGACGTTGGGCCGCCCCACGATGGCCACTCGGAAACGGCTACGCTGCATCGGCTTGGGTCGAGTGAAGTTGGGACGGCGGTCAGTCCGCGGTCGCCGCCGGTGCGGGAAACTTCCAGTGGCGGAAGATCTGGCCGCCGTGGAAGCGTCCGTTCTCGATGAAGATGCGGTTCGTCATCTTGCCGGCGCAGATGGAACCGGCCAGATAGATGCCGGCGACGTTGGTTTCCAGGGTCTCGGGGTCGTGGTCGGGAATGTGCGTCTCGGATTCGACCCGGACTCCCATCTGCCGCAAGAAATCGGAGTCGGGATGATAGCCGGTCATGGCCAGGACGAAGTCGTTGTCCAGCTCCACGATTCCGCCGGGGGTTTCGACCACGATCTGCCGGGGCCGGATCTCCACCACGCGGCTGGACAGGAGAGCCGGGATCTCTCCGTTCTTGATCCGGTTCTCGATGTCGGGAAGGACCCAATACTTGATCTTCCTTCCCATGCGCTCGCCCCGGTGAATCAACGTCACGTTCGATCCGCTGCGGAACAGTTCCAAGGCCGCCTCGGCGGCGGAGTTGTTTCCCCCGATGATGGCCACGTTCTTGCCGTAGTAGGGGTGGGGATCGGTGTAGTAGTGGCTGACTTTGGGCAGGTCCTCTCCGGGAATTCCCAGCAGGTTGGGATTGTCGTAGTAGCCCGTGGCCACCACGATCCGGCGGGTGTGATAGTCGTGCGAGTTTCCCAGCCGGTCCCGGGTATTCACCATGAAGTCCCCCAGACTTCCCTGGACGGTGAGAACCTCCTCGTAGTCCCGAATGGGAAGCTGGTAGTGCTCCACGACGCGCCGATAGTACTTGAGGCCGTCGACCCGCTTGGGCTTGTCGGCGGAGATGATCATGGGCACGTCGCCGATTTCCAGGAGATCGGCCGTGGTGAAAAAGGTCATGTTGACCGGATATCTGTAGATGGAGTTGACGAGGCAGCCTCGCTCCACCACCCAGAAATCCAGATCCCGTTTCCGGGCTTCGATGGCGCAGGCCAGACCCGCGGGTCCGGCTCCGATGATGATCAGGTCCAGTAGTTGACTCACTTCGACACGACTTTCTAGAATGAATTTCCTGTTTCGGGCGATTAGCTCAGCTGGTTAGAGCGCCGTCTTCACACGGCGGAGGTCACTGGTTCGAATCCGGTATCGCCCACCATCCCCTCCCTGGCAACCTCCGGCTCGGAAACCGGATTGTATCAGATCCCGCTTGTTCCGAAGCTGCCGCCTGCCGCCGGGAGGCGGACCGCCTGCACCTGCACCTTGAGCGTGTCGGAGATTCCCCCCGGCGCCAGGAGGGCCTTGATTCCGAGCCGATCCCCCACTCTATCCGCCCGCAGGATGCCCCTCTTCTCCTCTTCCAGCAAGCGGGCCTCCAGGCCCCATTTCATCAGGAACCGGCGCTGGATGAGAAGCGGACGGTTGGTCCAGCCCAGGCGCGCAGCCGTCTTGCGGAACACGCGAAAATTGACGTGGGAGGTCAGGTCCTGGCGGCCCAGATTGATGTAGGGGTCGGAATGAACCCGGTGGCGATGGTAGCAGAGCAACGTGCCGTCCCTCCGGTCCATGGCCTCGTATTCGGACGCCTCGAATCCGTAATCCAGGGTGAGGACGAAACCCCGATGGATGCGGCGGTCCAGGTCTTCCAGGATCTCCACCATCCGGAGATTCGCCTCGTAGGCGCATCCCTCCCGCCAACGGGGGAATCCGAGCCGCATGTATTCCAAAATGCGCGGGTCGGAGAGCTCTCCCTCCACCTCGGCAACAGGTTCGCCCAGGCGGACGAAGATCTCCTTCAATCCGGATTGGGCCACCCGCACCCGGTGCACCGGCAGCGCGTCGAAGAGTTCGTTGGAGAAGACGGCGCCGTGGATTCGCTCCGGCAGGCCGGCGCCTCCAAACTCCACGCCCCGGTATCGGACGCGCGCGAAGATCCCGGGATGCCGGTTCTCCAGCCGATCCAGCACGCCCTTTCCCAGAATCCCCTCGCCGGCGCCCAGTTCGACGAGGTCCAAGGGTCCATCCCCGTCCAGGCGGGACAGATACCCGGCCAGGGCGTCTCCCAGGATCCGGGCGAACAGCGGATGGGTATAGGGAGACGTGTAGAAGTCTCCGCGGGGACCGAAGACCTTGGCCCCACGCCGGTAATAGCCTTCTTCCGGATCATAGAGGCAGAGCTCCATGAACCGGGCGAAGGTCATGGTCCCGCCGGAAGGCATGGCAGACTAGCGGCGGAACCACTGGATCAGCCAGTAGACGAGAGTCAGGGCGACGCTGACCAGCAGGCAGGTGACGACGGGAAAGTGGAGGCTCCAGTTTTCCCGCCGGATGTGCAAGTCCCCCGGAAGGCGTCCCAGCCTCAGCGACGGCATCCAGGTCAGCAACAATCCGGCCGCCGCCAGGGCCAGTCCCAGGAAGATCAGGACTTTTCCCAGGTCTTGGAACATGGGGGCCTACCCGGAGAGTTCCAGAGCGTTGAAGAAGTAAGCGATCTCGAAGTTCGCCGATTCGGGGCTGTCGGAGCCGTGAACGGCGTTGCGTTCGATGTTCTGGCCGAAGTCCTTCCGGATCGTGCCCTCGCCGGCCTGGCCCGGGTCGGTGGCGCCCATCAAGGCCCGCCAGCGATCGATGGCGTTTTCCCCCTTGAGAACCATGACCACGCACGGCCCCTCGGACATGAAGTCCGTCAAACTGTCGAAAAAGGGGCGGTCGCGGTGCACCGCGTAGAATCCCTGCGCCAGCTCGCGGGTCAGGTGAACCATCTTCAGGCCGGCCACAGTCAGACCGCCTGCCTCGAGCCGTTTCAGAATGGCGCCCAGCGACCCGGTCTTCACCGCGTCCGGCTTCACGATGCCCAGAGTGGACTGGTTCATCCCAGGGCTTCCTCCATGGCGGCGCCGATCTGGGCCGGACTCTCCAACACGCGAACGCCGCAACGCCGCATCGTCTCCATCTTTTCCGCCGCCGTTCCCTTCCCCTGGGAGATGATGGCGCCGGCGTGGCCCATGCGGCGGCCCGGGGGCGCCGTCTGGCCGGCGATGAAACCGACCACCGGTTTTCGGAAGTGGTCCCTGATGTATTCCGCCGCCTCTTCTTCCGCGGTGCCGCCGATTTCTCCGATCAGGACCACCGCGTCCGTATCCGGGTCTTTGCCGAAGGCTTCCAGGGCGTCGATGAACCCGGTCCCGATGAGAGGATCGCCTCCGATCCCGATGCAGGTGCTCTGCCCGATGCCCCGGGAGGTGAGCTGGTCCACCGCCTCATAGGTCAGGGTGCCGCTCCGGGAAATGCATCCCACCCTTCCGGGACGGTGGATGTGCCCCGGCATGATCCCGATCTTGCACTGGCCGGGAGAAATGATGCCGGGACAGTTGGGACCGATGAGGCGTGTCTTTCGGCCTCTGACGAAGTTGCAGACCTGCAGCATGTCCCGCGCCGGGATCCCCTCGGTGATGCAGACCACCAGTTCCAGGCCGGCGTCCGCCGCCTCCAGAATGGCGTCGGCCGCAAAGGGGGGCGGCACGAAGATCACGCTGGCGTTGGCTTCCTCCCTGGCGGCAGCTTCCCGGACCGTGTTGTAGACGGGAAGGCCGTCCTGCCGGGAGCCTCCCTTGCCGGGAGTGACGCCGGCGACCACCTGCGTGCCGTAGCTGCGGCACTGGGCCGCGTGAAAGCTGCCCTCACGGCCCGTGATGCCCTGAACCACGACTCGGGTCGTCGAATCCACCCAGATTGACACTCAATTATTCTCCGTTGACGGGGCAGCCTCGCCGGCCAGGCGACACACCTTCTCGGCTGCATCCTGCATACCATACGCGACTTCGAAATCCAGACCCGAGTCGCGGAGGATCTCCCGGCCCCGCTCGACGTTGGTCCCTTCCAGCCGCACCACCACCGGAACGCCGACACCCACTTCCCGCGCGGCTTGGACCACGCCCTCGGCCAGCGTGTCACAGCGCATGATTCCACCGAAAATGTTGATCAGCACGGAGCGGACGCTGGGGTCGGAAATCAGGATCTCGAACGCCGTCTTCACCTGCTCGACGCTGGCTCCGCCCCCCACGTCCAGAAAGTTGGCCGGGTTGCCGCCGGCCAACTTGATGATGTCCATGGTGGCCATGGCCAGACCGGCGCCGTTGACCATGCAGCCGACGCTGCCGTCCAGCTTGATGTAGTTCAGGCCGGAACGGTGGGCCAGGATCTCCAGCGGCTCCTCTTCGTGATAGTCGCGCAGCTCCCGTATCTCGGGATGGCGGTAGAGCGCGTTGTCGTCGAAGTTCATCTTGGCGTCCAGAGCGTAGAAATCGCCGTC
>JAPOYZ010000341.1:4760-5471 GCA_026706325.1 Candidatus Aminicenantota bacterium | reverse complement strand
GATGCGGGCCGGAAGATCCCCATAGCGCGGCGTCGCCCAACTCGTATGGTCGTTGTTCAATCCGTGAAGAAAGTAGACGACGGGAAATCTCCGGTCCGATTCCTCATCGTAGCTGGGCGGAAGCAGGACGCTGTAATCCGCATTCATCCCCAAGGCGGACGATGGAAAGCTTCGAAATTCCATCCTTGATTTGTTGGGGAGCGTGAGGTCGACCGGGTTCTCCAACCGCCGGGGAGGCCCCCTGCGCTGGGCTTCGAGCGCGATGCAGACCAGAAGCAAACCCATCGAGCAGAGCGCGCCCAGGAGGAACGGCCGCGATGGTGCGCCGATTCGAAAACAGGTCATTTGCGCCGGCATCGGTGTTTTCGGTTTGCAATCACGCTTCACAATCTTACCAGCCGGTCCGGTAATGGGGAGGCGATGCCGGCAGAATGACGGACCACGTTTCAAAAAAGCCTGTGAACCGGCACCGCCCAGAGGCCCGGTTCCAACTCCAACAGATCCTCGCCCCGATGGACGACCAGGCCACCGAGCCACTCGGCTCCCAACGCCTCTCCCAACGCGCGCAGCCCGGAGCCGTCGACCCTATCAACCCGGGTTCGGTTCTTCACCTCGATGCCGATGACGCCGGCGGAGGTGGTAACCAACAGATCGACTTCCCGTCCCGAGCGCGTGCGATAGAACCACAGCATTGCGTCGCGCCCGAGGGTG
>JAPOYZ010000341.1:0-4750 GCA_026706325.1 Candidatus Aminicenantota bacterium | reverse complement strand
CGATCCACTTGCGGGCTTCCGATACGACCAGCGTCTCGAACAGGGGTCCGGTGATCTCACCCCAGAAACCGGTCCCCTGGCGCAACAGGCCCAGGTCCATCCAGTAGAGCTTGGGGCTCTTCACCGTCGAGCTGGTGAGGTTGCGCGCATACGGCTGCAGTAGCTCGACTTGGTATGACAGCCGGAGGTATTCCAGGTAACGGCGGGCGGTGGCGGCGCTGAAGGCGGCGTCCCGGCCCAGCTTCGCATAGTTGAGGAGTTGTCCGGTGCGGAGCATGGCCAGCCGTTGCAGGGAGCGAAACGGCAACAGGTCGGCGACGCGGGTCAAGTCGATGAGGTCACGCTCGAGCCACGTCTGCTGGTAGGAGCGCAGCCATTCGCGCCTGTCACCATCGTCCAGCGACAGGAGCTCGGGCATCCCGCCCCACGCCGTGAGATGATCGATTGCCTCAACGCGCGCCGTCGCTTCGTCACCCAGCAGCCGCGGTGGCTCCTCACCCAGGATCGCCGCGAACGCATCCGACCGGGTGATGAGCCGGTCGAACAGCGGACGGGGCGGAGTGACTCCCACGGCGCAACGCAACTCGGAGGCAGTGAGCGGCCAAAGATCGTAGACGAACGCCCGGCCCGCCAGCGACTCCCGGATGCGTTTCAGGAGCAGGAATCGGGACGAACCCAGCAGGACCGAGAACGAAAGATGGCCTTCATCGTAGGCCAGTTTCACCTTGTCGAAGACGCCAGGTTCCTTCTGCGCCTCGTCGATCACAGCCGCGCCGACGACCCGGGCCCAACTGCCGCTGCGTATTGCGTGTACCGCCTCCCGTTCCTCGATCGCGTCCAGGTTCAGGTACCGCAGATCGCGGTAGAGATCCCGGGCCAGCGTCGTTTTTCCGGTCTGACGCGCTCCGGTCAGAACCACCAGGCGGCGCTTGTCCGAGGTTGGCAGCCGAGTGGTGAGCCACCGAAATCTCTGTATTTTCGTTCTCATTGTAACGGATATTACAGGTTTTTCAGTCTTGTGATCAATGAATGTTCTGTAATTTCATCTTTGTCATGAGTGACAATACAATTCTCCCGGCACCCGCCGCCAGCTTTTCCTGGTGAAGCCGGGATCATCCCTGCGGTAGCATTAACCTGATGCGGTTGGGAAGATCCCAGGTTGGGATTGCCGCGGCACTGGTGTTGCTCACCTCGTGCTCGCGTTCGGAACCGGAAATGAACCAGGAAGAGACGACGATTGCCATGCGAGAGAACCCCTTTTTCACCGAGAGTTCCCTAACCTTCAACTACCCGCGGTTCGATCGGATCGACGAGCAACACTTCCGGCCCGCCTTCGAGCAGGGCATGGCCCGGCACCTGAACCAGGTGAACGCCATCGCCAACCAGGCGGAGCCTCCCACGTTCGAAAACACTCTGGTTGCGCTCGAGCGTTCCGGCCGGATGCTCAGACGGGTCAGGAGCGTCTTCTTCAACCTGGTCCTCGCCCACACCAACGACAAGTTGGACGAGATCCGGAGCGAGATGGCTCCGAAGCTTTCCGCCCACAGAGACCGCATTCTGCTGAACCGCAAGCTGTTCGAGCGGGTCCGGGACCTGTACGGCCGCCGGGCGGCGCTGGATATCGACGACGAGTCGCGGCGCCTGATCGAGGAGTATTTCACCGACTTCGTGCGGGCGGGCGCGCGGCTCTCGGAGTCCGGCCAGGCTCGGCTCCAGGAGATCAACGTCGAGCTGGCCGGCCTGCAGACGCGCTTCAGCCAGAACCTGCTGTCCGAGGTCAACGATTCCGCTGTCGTCGTCGCCGACCGCGGGCAACTGGAAGGATTGTCGGAAAACGAGATCCAAGCGGCGGCGGATGCGGCGGCGGCCCGGGACCTGAAGGGAAAGTTTCTGGTTGCGCTGCGGAACACCAGTGGCCAGCCGCCATTGACCTGGATCCGGGACCGCGCGATGCGGAAACGGATCATGGAGGCGTCCCAAGCCCGCGGCAGCCGGGGAGGCGAGTTCGACAATCGGGGCATCGTGGCCCGCTCCGCCAGGCTGCGGGCGGAACGGGCGGCGCTCCTCGGCTATCCCAACCATGCCGCCTACAGCCTGGAGCGGCAGACGGCGAAGACGGTCGAGGCAGTCAACCGCTTCCTCTCCCAACTGGCGGAAGCAGCGGCCGCCAACGCCGCGCGGGAGGCGCGGGACCTGCAGGCCATGATTGACGGCGACGGCGCGGGTCATCCGTTGGCCTCGTGGGACTGGGCCTACTACGCGGAGCAGGTTCGCAGGAAACGATACGCCTTCGACGCGACTCAGCTTCGACCCTACTTCGAAATCGACAACGTCTTGCAAAAGGGCGTCTTCTACGCGGCGAACCGGCTATTCGGGATCAGCCTTCGCGAGCGGACCGATCTCCCCACCCACCACCCGGACGTGAGGGTGTTCGACGTTCTCGACGCCGACTCCCGGCCGCTGGCCCTGTTTCTGGTCGACCTCTATGCCCGGCCCTCCAAACAGGGGGGAGCCTGGATGAGCTCGTTCGTCTCCCAGTCGGAGCTGCTGGGGACCCGGGCGGTGATCGGAAACTACATGAATGTCCCGAAGCCTCCCGCCGGGGAGCCGACGCTGCTGAGCGTCGATGAGGTGGAGACGCTGTTTCACGAGTTCGGTCACGCACTCCACGGCATCTTCTCTTCGGTGCGCTACCCCTATTTCTCGGGAACGTCCGTGGCTCGCGACTTCGTCGAATTCCCCTCCCAGATCAATGAAATGTGGGCCACGTGGCCGGAAGTGGTGGCGAACTACGCCGTCCATCACGAGACCGGGGAGCCCATGCCCATGGAATTGGTGGAAAAGATGTTGGCCGCCGAGAAATTCAACCAGGGATTCGCCACCACCGAGTACCTGGCCGCCTCCCTGCTGGACCAGGCGTGGCACCAGCTCACGGTCGAGGAAGCGCCCGATGGCGAGGGTGTGATCGATTTCGAGAAGGCGGTGCTGGCCGAGGCCGGAGTCGCCCTCGATGCGGTGCCGCCGCGCTACCGCAGCACCTACTTTTCACACATCTGGAGCAGCGGCTACTCGGCCGGGTACTACTCCTACATCTGGAGCGAGGTGCTGGACGCCGATACGGTGGAATGGTTCCAGGAGAACGGCGGGTTGACGCGGGAGAACGGTGACCGATTCCGCAGGATGATCCTGTCGCAAGGAGGCAGCCGGGAGGCCATGGCTCTCTACCGGGCCTTCCGGGGCCGCGATCCGGACGCCGCCTCGTTGCTGGTCCGGCGCGGCCTGAACTGAGCGTGATGGAGAAATCTCCGGGACGCCCTGGCATTCCCTCAGGTCGGGTCAGGAATCAAGCCGGCCCGTGTTCCCGGGCGTAGAGTCTCGCAATCTTGCCCACATAGGCGGGGATCGGATAGGAACGGTCCCCACCCGGATCGGCCCACACCAGCCCCGGGGGTGGACCGGCCGTCCGGAGCGTGCCCACAGCCGGATGCAGGGTGAGCCGCCGAAACGTGATCTGGTGACGAACCGGTTTCAGCAAGCCGCCGATGTTGAGCGACAAGCCGAGCTTGCGATGAAAGGCCTTCTCCAGCACTTCGACCGTCAGATCCTGGTCCGGATCCTTGACCCGGATCCGGGGAAACTCCCACATCCCTTTCAAGAATTCACTTTCCCGGTTCCGGGCCAGCAGGAATCGATCCCGGTGACGGATCACGGCCACCGCGTAGCTCAACCGTCGCACGGCACGGCGCGCGCGGGGCAGAGGCAGCTTCTCCTGGACTCCGGCCCGGAGACCGAGGCAACTCCCCTCCAGCGGACAGCGCACGCAACTCGGCGAGCGCGGCGTGCAGACCAGGGCCCCCAATTCCATGAGAGCCTGGTTCAGATCGGACACTTCCTCCCGGGCCGCCGCATAGCGGCTGATGCGGGTCAGCAGGTCCCATAGCGGCGGGGAATCGTCTCCGGCGGAGACGCCGTCCATCTTGAGGTAGCGGGCGAAGAGCCTGCGGATGTTGCCGTCCAGGATGGGCAGGGGTTGCCCATAGGCAATGGAGAGGACGGCTCCGGCCGTATACCGGCCGACTCCGGGCAACCGGATCATCTCCTGGTAGGTCCGGGGGAACTCACCCCCGTGGCGGTCGCGGATCTGCTGGGCCGCCCGGCGAAGATTGCGGGCCCGGCTGTAGTATCCCAGCCCCGACCAGAGGGCAAGGACTTCGTCCTCGTCGCTCTCGGCCAGGTCTTCCAGCGTGGGATAGCGCTTCAGGAACCTCCGGTAGTAGGGAACGACGGTCTTCACCTGGGTCTGCTGGAGCATCACCTCGGCCAGGAGGACCGGATAGGGCTCAAGCCGGCGGCGCCAGGGAAGATCGCGCCGGTGCCGCTGGTACCAGCGCAGCAGATCCCGGCAGAATGCGGCGACGGGAACCGGCAGTTCCAGCTTTTCCATGGAGATGAGTACCAGGCCGGAGCGGGTTGCTACGGGCGGAGGACCTGCTTGGCGATGGTGGCGAGCTGCATGTGGGTCGTGCCCTCGTAGATGGACCCGATCTTGGAGTCCCGAAAATACTTCTCCACGGGATAGTCCCGGGTATAGCCGTAGCCTCCGAAAATCTCGATGGCCCGGGACGTGATCTTCTCGGCGACCCTCGAGCTGTAGTACTTGGCCATCGCCGCTTCCTTCAGAAAGGCCTTGCCCGCGTCCTTCAACCGCGCCGCGTTGTAGACCAGGAGTCTCGCCGCCTCCAACTCCGTC
>JAPOYZ010000361.1 GCA_026706325.1 Candidatus Aminicenantota bacterium | reverse complement strand
GGAGGAGGTGGGATTCGAACCCACGTGCCCGGCTCATCACCGGACAACCCGATTTCGAGTCGGGCCCGGTACGTCCACTTCGGTACTCCTCCGCCGCTCATTAGAGCCAATCCGCCGGTTCCAAGTCAAGGAACGGAGCCCGCTCCGGGTAGCTCTCCCGTACGCTCCCGTCCCGGTTTTGGAGTGGTATAGTATGGAGCTTCGAGAGTCCCCCGGCGGCGGGGTCGACCCGGCTTCCGGGCCCCGAATCGGGACTCCGGCCTCCTCTCCGAGACGGCGGGTTCATTCATGAGCTACGTGGTTCTGGCACGGAAATGGCGCCCTCAGACCTTCGATGAGGTCGCGGGCCAGGAGACGGTCACCCGGGCCCTGCGGAACGCCCTCCGGAGCGGACGCATCGCCCATGCATTCCTCTTTTCGGGCGTACGGGGAGTGGGCAAGACCACCACCGCCAGGATTCTGGCCAAGGCGCTGAATTGCGAGAAGGGACCTACCGAGGAACCTTGCTCCAAGTGCGTCTCCTGCACCGAGATCGCCGCCGCCAACAGCCTGGACGTCCTGGAGATCGACGCCGCCTCCAACACGGGCGTGGACAACATTCGGGAGCTTCGCGAGAGCGCCCGCTACACGCCGGCCCGGGACCGCTTCAAGATCTACATCATCGATGAGGTCCACATGCTCTCCAACGCGGCCTTCAACGCGTTGCTCAAGACTCTTGAAGAGCCTCCGCCTCATGTGAAGTTCATCCTGGCCACGACGGAGCACGCCAAGATCCCCGTCACCATCACCTCCCGCTGCCAGCAATACGACCTCAAACCGATCCCCTTCGTGCTGATCCTGGAGCACCTGAAACGGATTTGCGCCAGCGAGGAGATCGAGATCAGCGATTACGGCCTGAGGGCCGTCTCCTCGGCCGCCAAGGGGAGCATGCGGGACGGCCAGTCGATTCTGGAGCAGATCACGTCGCTTTCGGGTACGCAGGTCTCCGACGAGGATGTCCGCGTCCTGCTGGGAGTGGTGGACGAGAAGCTTGTGGCCGGGCTCGTGGACTGCATTCAGGAGCGGGACGCCCAGGCCCTGCTGCAGCGGATGCAGGATGCCGTCGAATCCGGGGTCGACCCGCGGAATCTAGCGGGCCGGATGCTGGCCCATGTCCGCAACCTCATGGTTTTTCAGGTCAGCGGTTGGGAAGAACGGTTGCTCCAACTCCCCGACAGCCAGAAGGAGGTGGTGACGCGGCAGGCGGAGGCGTTTTCGACTCCCGACCTGATCCGGTTCTTCGACGTGCTCACCCGGTGCGAGGGAGAGATGCGGTGGCACCCCAATCCGGGCCTTCACCTGGAAATGGCCTTCATGAAGCTCATCGAGCTGGCCGGACTTCCCCGCCTCGAGAGGGTCCTGGAACAAATCGAATCCGGCCGTTTCCAAGGAACCGCGCAGACACCCGAAAAACCTCCGGAGAGCCGGGATCTGTTCGGGGGTCGTCCCGCTCCAAGCGGACGCTCCCCAGTGGCCAAGACGACTGCCTCGCCCGCCCGGTCCGTCTCCCCCGCCGTCCCCGAACCGGCCCGGTCCGAGCCTGTCCAACATGAACAGGGTTTTCGGGAACGGCTCCTGGCCGCCGTCCAGGATCAAGCGGCACTCCATGCGTCGTTGCTGCACTCCTCCGACAGCCAGGTTCAGGACGGTAACCTGATCGTCGTCTTCCCCGCCTCCGAGCGGGTCCACGCCGACTTGGTTCAGAAGAAGGCGCAGCACCTCGCCGAACTGTCCGGACAGTTGACAGGATCCCCGTGTAAGCTTCAGATCCGGTTCCAGGAAGCGGAACCGGCGCAGAAGGATGAGGAAGAGGACCTTGCGGAGCACCCGAAGGTCAAGGCATTTCTGAAGCGGTTTCCGAGCAAGGTGATCGTAGAACGCAATCCGTAGCCCTCTTCACGGAATGCGTCCAGCCGATTCCATGGCGTTTCGATTCACACGCTCACAGGAGTGAACGCGCATGAAGATGCGAAAAAAGAACATCAAGGGCCTCATGAGGCAGGCTCAGATGATGCAAGAGCAGTTGCAACGCCAGATGCACGAGAGCCGCGTGGAGGCCACCAGCGGCGGCGGCGCCGTCCATGTCGTCATGGACGGCTCCAAGAAGATGCATTCCATCGAAATCGATCCCGATGCCGTCGATCCGGAAGACGTGGAGATGCTACAGGACCTGGTCCTGGCTGCCGTCAACGAAGCGGGCCGCAAAGTCGATGAGATGATGAGTTCCCGGGTCAGCAGTCTTACCGGCGGAATTTTTTGACCCGCATCTCACTGGGAGGAGTCATGGACACACACCGCCCGGACCCGATCAACAGGCTCGTCGACGAGTTGAAGCGCCTCCCCGGCATCGGCCCCAAATCGGCGCAACGGCTGGTCTTCCACTTGATTCGCAAGCCCGATGGCGAATGCGACCGGCTCGCCCAGGCCATCGGAGAACTCAAACGCAGCCTGGTGTTCTGCTCGGTGTGCAATCACATCGGCGGAACCGATCCCTGCTCCATCTGCAAGCAGGCCAATCGGGACCGGGAGACCATCTGTGTCGTGGAGGAGCCTTTCAACGTGCTCTCCATCGAAAAGACGGGCCAGTACCGGGGCCTCTACCACGTCCTCCACGGAGCCATCTCTCCCATCAATGGAATCGGCCCCGAGGATCTCAAGTTGCGGAACCTCTTCGAGCGCTTTCGCGACGGCGAGGTCAGGGAAGTGATCGTGGCCACCAATCCCACCACCGAAGGAGAGGCCACGGCGCTCTATCTTTCCAAGCTCATCAAGCCCCTGGAGATTCGCGTCTCCCGGATCGCGCTGGGCATCCCCATGGGGAGCGATCTGGAATACACCGACCAGTTGACCCTGACCCGGGCTTTGTCCGGGCGCCAGGACCTCTGACCGCCCTCTCGCCGCCGACCGGCGAGGAGTCCTTGTTCCTCGCACCCCCGGAAAACCGGGGAAGATTCCGAGTCAGAAACAAAAAAATGCCTGCACCACCCGGGGGCGGTGCAGGCATTTTCGTCACTTGATGCTCATGGACCGGACGGGACTCCATCCGGCCCATGAGTCCGGGGTTTACGGAACGTAGAGTTCCACTTCCACCCGGCGATTCTCCTTGCGTCCCTCGCGGGTCTTGTTGTCGGCGATGGGCATGGATTCGCCGGCGCTCTTGATGGCGATCCTGGAATCTCCGACGCTGTGCTGAGTGGTCAAGTAGGCCTTGGCTCGCTCGGCCCGCTTGGTCCCGGCCCTCATGTTGCCCTTCTCGCTGCCCACGGAGTCGGTGTGACCCGTGATCGTGGCCATCAGGCTCGGATTCTGCTGCAGCTTGAGGGCGATCTCGTCCAGCTTGGCCTTGGCCACGTTGTTCAGCCGGCCGTTGACCTGAATGACGATATTCTCGCGGACCTTGAAGGAGGCCGTGGCCATTCCCTTTCCGCCGCGATCGTCGCTGGCCGTGACCGAAACCGCGTGAGAGCCGCCGCCCATTCCGCTGGTGTTGACCGTGTAGCTGCTGCCGGAGCCGGACATGCTGCGGCCGTTCACCGCCCAGGCGTAGGTGATGGGATCGCCTTCGGCGTCGCTGGCCTTGGCCGTGGCCTTGACCGCCTCACCCATCATGACCTCCGACTTGTCGAGGCTCAGGGTCACCTTGGGATCGGTGTTGGGCCTGCGCGCGACGGTCACGTTGAAGGTGCAACTGGCCGTCATGTTGTCCGAGTCCTTGACCGTCACCGTGGCCCGGTGGGCCCCGACGGAACGGCCGGTGGTCCCGAACTGGAAGCTGGCCATGTTGCCGCTCACCGAACTCCCGTCGACCGCCCAGGAGTAGGTCAGCGGATCGTTGTTGGCATCCGATGCGCTGGCCTTCAGCGTAATGCTCTTCCCCTCGGTCACACTCACCGAACTGGGGTTGCAGGCGATGGTGGGCTTCTGCTTGTTCTTCTCGACTGTGACGTCGATGGAGCAGGTCTCCTGCAGCTTGCGGTCGTCGAGCTCAGCCGTGACCTGGACCGTACCCGGCTCCAAGCCGGTCGCGTCGAAGGTGGCGGAAACCGAAACCGGAGTGTTGGCATCCTGGTCCAACGAGCCTCCCGACACCCTCCCCTGCGTGGCGGACCACGTGAGCGTCAACTTGTCGCTGTCTCCACCGAAACCGAAACGGTCGGGATCGGAGGCCTGAACCGTCAATTGAACGGAACTGCCCGCGACTACCGAAGCTGTACCGGCACCGCAGTCGATCTGGGGCGGACGATTCACACAACCCGTCGCTACCAGAACCGCAAGACCCAGCACTGATACCGCCAGGAACCGTTTTCTCCAAGCCATGACATTCCCCCCTGTGGATGAATTCGAAGAACTATGCTCAGTCGGCATTATACAGACGAGGTTTCCAATGTAAATACCCCAAGAGAGCCAAAAAGCCCGACGGCTTCATGTCTCTTGGAATACCGCCGCGTGATCAGGTCCAGTTGATGCAGACGCCGATCATTTCCGCCTCTCCCAGGTCCATCCTGGCATAGACGTCCGGCAATTCCTCCCATTCGAACTGGTGGGTGATCATGGGAGCAAATTGCAGACGTCCGCGGGCGAGGTAATCCAGAGTCAAAGCAATGGACCGCCGGCGGTCCCAGCGTTGCCCTGCCGGCGGGTGTCCGTAGGAGGTCTTCAAGGAGAGGTTCTTGCGCAGATAGGGATAGTTCACCGGACTGAAATGGGGCTGGTCGGTGTGGCGCGCCACCACGACGACCCTGCCCCCGGGACGGGCGATGTCCAAACCCGTCTCGACGGCCTTCCAGGTGGAGGCCGCCTCCACCACGAGATCGGCTCCTTCTCCTCCGAAAAATTCCATGATTCCCTCGGTGAAGCCCTCCTCGACCGGGCTTCCGGTCCAATCGGCTCCCATGCTTCGGGCCACGCTCAGACGGCTCCGGTCCAGGTCCACCACCGCCGTCCGGCAACCGAAGGCGCGGCAGTAGGCCAACGCCGAGAGACCGATGAGCCCCGATCCGATGATGGCCACGTTTTCTCCGGGCATAACGTCACCTCGCCGCAGGGCGATATGAGCCACTTCCACGATGCTCAGGAAAACTCCGAGATGGTCCGGCACGGCGTCCGGAAGCCGAGTGGCCGAATCGGCCGGCGACACGGCCGCCTGCTTGTGGGTCTGCGGAACGAAGACCCGGTCGCCGGGCCGGAAACCGGAGACGCCGGATCCCGCTTCCACGACTTCTCCGACCATGGAATATCCATTCTCCACCGGAAACTGCAGAGGAAAGCCCGGATACAGGTACTTCCCCTCCCGGTCCACGGGAATCCCGCGATAGACACGAAGTTCGGTCCCCGTGCTGATGGCGGTCATCCGCGCCCGGACCAGCAGGCCGCCGGCCGGGCAGTCAGGATCGGGAACCTCCTGGAACCGGGAGTTTCGGGGACCGGTGACGATGAGTCGCTTGGA
>JAPOYZ010000134.1 GCA_026706325.1 Candidatus Aminicenantota bacterium | reverse complement strand
AGGACGGATCCGGGCTCTCGGAGCAGAACCTGATCACACCCCGGGCGCAGTCGCTGTTACTTCGGCACGTAGCGGGAAAGTCCTTCTTCCCCTTCTTCCTGGGGAGTTTGCCCGTTGCCGGCAGAAACGGCACGCTGAGCGGGCGGATGGGGGGAACACCCGCAGCCAACCGCGTCTTCGCCAAGACCGGAACCCTCTCCAACGCCATCACCCTCGGCGGCTACGTCCAATCCCGATCCTCGGAATTGTTGGCCTTTTCCATTCTGGTCAACGACCACCGCTTCGGTCACTGGAACGCCCGCCGCGGCATCGACCAGATCTGTAGCCTGCTAGCGAAGCAGTAGGTGATTTGTCCAGATGTCACCCCGACGCACCTGTTCCCACCGGTTCAAGGGTTCAGTCCGTCACTGGTTGAACGGTCCCATGCGTCGGCGTCGTTACCGCCATCCCATTCATCCCACGCGGCCGCATAGTCTCGGGCGAGTTCCTTGGTACGCAACAGATACAGGGCTGCCCTTACCACTGCGGACCGCGACTTGAAACCTCGCGTGCGTGCATAGTCGTCGAGGAAGTGGACTTCTTCTTCACAGAGGCAGATGCTCAGTTTCATCTCTCGAATGCTGCCTGAAACACTACTATTTCTGCTACCAGTGATCGCTGTCAGCGGGAGGAGCAACACCGGGATCCAGGTGGCGCCTTTCAGGGGAGAAACTCAACATCTTCCCAAGGCCTGGTAGCCCGTCACCGCGTGACTCAAACCGTGCCGCTATTCCCGCGCCTTCGAACCGGCCGAACGCCTTTTTCGATGGTCTCCCTGTAGTAGGCCTCATAGAGGGGCGCGACATGTTGCGCCGAATATCGCTGGGCACGCTTCCGGCAATTGATTCTGAGTTGCCCCAACCGATCCTCCGCAAGCAGGCTCAAGGTGGCCTGAGCCATGCCGGCCACGTCACCCACCGGGTGGAGCAGGCCGGTCTCGCCTTCCCGGATCAATTCCGGGACTCCGCCCACGCGGGTGGCCACCACCGGAACTCCGCAGGCCATCGCCTCCAGCGCCGCCAGGCCGAAGCTCTCGGTCTCGCTGGGCAGCAGCATCACGTCGCAGACCGAAAGGTAGTTTTCGATGGCGTCCACCATGCCGACGAAGAAGACCGAATCACCGACGCCCAACTCGCTGGCCAGATACTGAGCGTTGGAACGCTCGCCCCCGTCGCCGATCATGAGCAGGACGGCCGGGATCTGCTGACGCACCCGGTGAAAGACCCGGACCACGTCGTCCACCCGCTTGACCGGCCTGAAATTGGACAGGTGAACCAGGATCTTCTCGCCGCGGGGGGCGAAACGCCGGTGAACCTCGGGTAAAAAGCGCCGCTGCATGCGGTCCACGTCCACGAAGTTGGGAATCACGCGGATATCGCACTCGCTGCAGAACTCCTCCAGCGTCGCCTCCTTGAGGAAATGACTCACCGCGGTGACCCCGTCGCTCTGGCGAAGTCCGAACTGGGTGACGGACAGATAGGAATGGTCCCGGCCCACCAGCGTGATGTCGGTGCCGTGGAGGGTCGTGATCACCGGAACCCAGCGGGGATGGATCATCTCCCGGGCCAGGTAGCCGCTGATGGCGTGGGGAATCGCGTAGTGGACGTGCAGCAGGTCAAGATTCTCCCGCTTGATCACCTCCACCATCTTGGTGGCCAGGGCCAGGTCGTAGGGAACGTATTCGAAGAGGGGGTAGGCCATGGCTTCCACTTCGTGGAAGAAGATGCGTTCCCCCAACTCCAGCAGGCGGCTGGGCATGGACGAGCTGATGATGTGAACCCGGTGACCCCTCCGGGCCAGGCACTGCGACAACTCGGTCGCCACGATGCCGCTGCCGCCGTAGGTCGGGTAGCACGTGATGCCGACGTTCATGGCAATTGGGGCAGCAATCTGGTCGAGCCTGCCGAGAATGGCGGGTTGCAACGCGCCACCGTGAGCCCGGCAATCCCGGGTTCAAACGATCTCGTCCACCTTGAACTGGATCTTTTCGAAAGCTTCCTTGGAGATGGCGCCGGTGCGGCCCGATTCCATCTTTCGAGCCACATGGCGTTTCCCCTGTTGGGCAAATTGGAAGTTCCGGACGGATCCGTCTTTCAGTTCGATCCGAACCCGGACCTGAGGCGCGGGAAGATCCGTCCCCGCCTCGACGGAACCGGCGTCGATGGACTCGAACTTGATGTCGTCCATGGGATACCAGAACTTGTAGGCCAGCGCCTCCTTATCTTTCTGCTCCTCCGGCTTTTCCAGGATCCACTTGTAATCCTCGCGGCGGGCATGGATCTCCTGATCGCCGATATTCACCGTAACGGAGGCGATTTCATCCTGGTCCACGTCGACAACGTCCTTGTCGCGAAACTCCCACAACTCCTGGACCAGCTTGTCCCGGACCTCCTTGCCGATGCTGAAGACGGGAGACCGGGAGGGATTGCGCGCCAGATACTGGTCCTCGGCCTCCTCGAACTCGTTTCCCAGCTCCAGCGTCTCCCACTGATCCTGCCCCTCCTGCTGGAAACGGACCCTCAGTTGCGGTTTCTCCAGCCCGTACCGGCCCAATTCATCGCTCTCCTCGGCGACGAACTGCTTCGCCTCGGCGAATTCCAGCGAGGACAGGAGACCAGTCACGGCGCTCTGGTCGGCCGCCTCCTGCAGAGGCGATTCCAGCATCCACTTGCCGTTCTCCTTCTGGAACCGCAGCTTCTCCGAAGCGCGAAAGATCTCGACGACCGCGACCTTGTCCCGCTCCATGGAGATCACTTTCTTGTCGCGCCAATCCAGCAACTTCTTGTCGGCGGTGGTGAAGAGACGATCCGAAACCACGTGAACCTGCGACTCGCCCTGGACCTGGACGTAGACCTTGCTTCCCGTGAAGTCGCCGCTGCCCACGCTCAGAACTCTGCTCTCGTCATCCGCCCCGACCGTGAGTTTGAGACGGGGTTCGGCCAGTCCGTACTCCTCGGGTCCCGCGCCCACCTCCTCGAAGGTCCGGTCGATGCGTGCCGTCCCCAGGTCGCGAACCAGAGAGTCGACGCTGGTCTTGTCCGCGGGCCCCTCCAGCGGCGCCTTGAGGGCCCAGCTCTCGCCGATCCTCTCCAGGAGAATCGAATCTTGACCGGGCCGGTCCATCCTGACCGAACTGATCTGGTCCTGTTCCAGGCGGAGCAGGCTCTCCTCCCGCTCCTTGGCCGCTTGCCGCGTCTTCTCGCCTTCGATCTCGTAGAAATAGACCCAGAGGACCAGGGCCAGGAATGCAACAAAGAGGACGCCGATCTTTTTCATGGTCATCGTCCGGAAGCTGCCCGGGAGCCGCTCCCGGGAGAACACCGGGGCTCGGCTCAGAGGCCGCCGAGCTCTACTGCCGCCTGAGCCACACCGCCACGCCGAAGACCAGGGTCACCAGCGGCATGAGAATGACGGTGGCCCAGAACATCAGAGTCGATTCTCTCCGGGTCAGATTGACTCTGCGGTTCTCCGGATCCCTGGATTGGACCGCCACCAGGTCCGTGTCCTCCGCCAGCCAACTGACGGTCATCCGCAGGAAATCCCCGTTGGCGGACGTGGTGGAGTAGGCATTGGTGGCGAAATCGGAGTCGCCCACCAGGACGATGCGCGACTCGCGGGACTCGGCATCACTCTCGCCGCCATCCCCGGCATCGACCTGCGGGTCCGGTTCCGGAGACGCTTCTCCGGCGCTGTCCTCGTCTCCGCCCGCCGCGTGGTGGGACGACTCCTCTCCTTCCGGTTCGCCACCGGTCTGAACCGTCTTCACCGCCACGGCCGCCAGAGCCAGGGGCCCCTGAAGGTCCTTGCCCTCGTCGAATGCCGCCTCGTTGCCCTCCAGGTCCGTTTCTCCCCAACTTCGGGCAGACGTGGAGAAGAGCTTCGACGAGCTGTACCCCAGCGGGCTGTCGGTGGTCTTCACGCTCTGAGCCATGGGGAAAAAGGTCATGACACCGCGCAATTCATCCGTGATGGCGTGGGCTTCGTAGGTGGAGACGATGGGCGCGGCCACTCCCAGGCCGAAAAGCTGGCCCACTCCGCTGGCGTCGATCACCACGTTCCCATCCACGCCCAATCCGTACTCGCCCAACAGGCCGTCCATGGAGAACCTGGTCCGGGGGTCCAGCATCAGAAGCAGCTTCCCTCCGCCCTCCAGGTATTCCTTCAAGAGCCTGACTTCATTGGGGAGAAAGCTCACCGTGGGACCGGCGGAGATCAGGACGGCGGGATCTTCGGGCAGGTCATTCTCCTGCGCCAGGTTGTAGCTCCGGACCACGTAGTTCTGCCTCTCGATCGCCTCCTTGACCTGAGACAACCCTTCAGGGCCCGATTCCTCCAGGCTCCGCTCTCCGTGACCCGACAGGAAGTAGACGATCTTCTGTCCCTCGCGGGTCACCTTGATGATGGCGTTGGTGATCTTGGCTTCGTCAAAATCATCCACGATCTCGGTCTTGGCTCCAGCGGCCACGGCGATCTGGCCAAAGCGTTCCACGTCGAACTGGGCCACTCGGCCCGGCTCTTTCTGCGGGTCCACCACCTCGTAGTTGACCCGGGCGGAGACGTAGCGGTATTGCTGCATCAACTCCTCGAAGGCCCCGGACTGCATCTCGTCCTGGAAAAACCCGACGACCTGGATCTCTCCTTCCAGGGCCTCGACCACCTTCCGGCTCTGGCTGGAAAGGGAGAAGAGCTGATTTTCCGTCAGGTCGATTCTCCGGTTGTGGCGCAGATTGAGGAAACTCAACAGGCACACGATGGCGACCACCAGCACCGTGGAGGCGCCCGCGGCGGCGCCATGGCGGCCCCGGCGCGAGGTCAAGCCTGACCGAAGCTGCCCCAGGTTCAGGACCACCCAGAGAATCAGCAGGCCGGCGCCTCCGTAGATCGCCGCCTGGGCCTTCCAGTCCCAGAGATTGTTGACCGAATAGTAGAAGTAGCCGCCGATCAGGCCTCCCGCGCCGGCGTAGATCAGGGTCTCGGAGGTGCCGAAAACCGAGACCAGGGGCTGAATCAGTTTCTTGAGCACTTCAGGACCTCCATTTCGGAGAGTTCAGGGAAACCGAAGTCAAAAAGAGTCCCATGAAGATCAGCGACAGATAGAAGAACACGTGGCTGGTGTCCAGGACTCCCCTGGTGAAGTCTTCGTAGTGGTTCATGATGGAGAGGTAGCGCAGGACCTCGTTGCCCAGCGTCGATCCGGTTCCGGCCATCCAATCCACCACCCACAGGATGAGGAATAAACCGAAGGAGAGAATGCCTGCCACGATCTGGCTCTCGGTGAGCGAGGAAGCGAAGATCCCCAGGCTCAGGAGCGAACCGCCCAGCAGGAAGGCTCCCAGGAATCCGTTGAGAACCGGGCTCAAGGGCGGCAGCGGATCGCTGTAGAAATAGAGGAGGCACATGTTGAGGATGGTCGGAACCAGCATCACCAGGAGGGAGATCATGACCCCCGTGAACTTGCCCCGAATCAGTTGC
>JAPOYZ010000531.1 GCA_026706325.1 Candidatus Aminicenantota bacterium | reverse complement strand
GCGCCTTGTCCGGCGGGCGCAGGAACGGTCTCGGTGCTCGCGGGACTTTCACCATGAACCGTTAACAGCCGTCGGCGACTCTTGTCATGGACCGGAGTCGGCAGCGTCGGCAGGAGAATTGCGGGACCATTTCAGCCGCTCCCGGTAGATCCTCTCCGCTTCCGCCAACTGGCCCAGGACCTCGCGCTGCTGGTGGAGGCTCTCGAAAGAGCCGCCGGCGAGCGAGGTCCGGCGCATTTCCTGGAACCTCTCCAAGAAGAATTCGAGGGCTTCGGGATCGGCGTAGGGCCGCCCTCCCACCGTGAGATAGACCGGCGTTGTGTGGGCGAAGAGCTCCGGGTTGTTGACCACCAATGGATGTTCTTCTCCCCAAATCCGGGCGGCCATCCAGCCGCTGGACGGAACCCGGATCGTCCCCCGATGATTCAATTTGGTGCCGTTTTGCAGGGGAATCTCCTGCAGGACCTCGCTGTTGAAGAGGATTTCCACCTTCTCCATGGGGACCTGGGAATAAGCCTCCACCTCCAACTCCACAGGTCCGGGTTCGTCCAGGGCGATCTCGCTTCCGGGAAGCCGGCCCTGGACCCGGAAATAAAGCAGAGGTCCGTTGCTGACGAACGTCCTCCCTTGCTGGAGTGCGCGAACCCAGTCCTTGTATGACAGCTTGTCCCCGGTGTAGGCGTAGACGCGATCCGCGCCCAGGACCTTGTGCCTGCGGACGTTGTTGAAGGCGTCGGTGCCGGCCACGGCGCTGAGGCGCCAGCCGCAGTCGAGCAGCAGGCGGTAGAGGGTGTTGGAGCCCTGGGTATTGGACAAGCCGAGGATCTCCATGCCGTCGACGGTTCCGAGCGCGGCGTCCACCGGGATCCAGCGCTGCCGGCCCAGGGAAGGGTGGACGTAGAAGACGGCGGCCCCTTCCTTGCGAACTTCCCTGACGGCGGTGGCGTTGGACGGGTAGTCGAAAGGGAAGAAGCTGGCGGGGAATCCGTTGTAGGGGGGCTCCAGAAAGCGCTTCAGGTTCAGGACGCCGATGTGGCCGTAGAGGGCCGGACGGAGCTCCTGGCTCCAGTAGAGGATATGCCGAGGTGTGCTCAGGGGGTGGGGAGCGCCGGTGAAGTGCTGCCGGTCGTAGAGGACCGCGCCCTGCGAATTGCAGACCAGGAGGTTGGCCACGTTCAGGTCCTCCGCCACCGTCTGGAGGCGGATGTCGACGGGATTGATGAGCTGGTCCATGGTCTTGTGGACCAGGTTGGGGTGGATGTGGATGTCTCCCGAGTACCAGCCGCGGGCGGCGGCGTCGTGGAAGCGCTCCAAGCGGAAATCCAGTGTACCGGGGCCGGCAGGCTGCAGGTCGACGATCCGTTCCTGGTGGCGGTGCTCGAATCCCCTCGCGACGCGGACTCGGGTCATTCCCGCCGGCAGGACCAGGCTGCTGATTCCTCGCGTGTGAAAGTAGGCGCCCGCCCGCATCGGCGTGTAGCGGAGATAGGTTCCCGAGGGGGCCCGTCCCAGGCCGTCGGAACCCACCACCTCCACCCGGGCCGGGACATGCCGGCCAGACTCGTCCAAGACCCGGATTTGGAGACGACAGGCGGGATTCCATGCCAGGGGAAGACTCACCTGAAGAAGCCGGCGTCCGGATCGGACACTGAGATCCAGGCTCTCTCCGTCCTCACCCCAGACCCGGACGATGACGGGATGGACTTCCCGGGGGGCCAACCGGACTTGCCGGGGCCGGAAATACAACGCCCCATCCACCGGTTCCAGGCTCACGGTCTGGGGAAGTTGGGATCCATTCCGAACCAGTACCAACGCGCGATTCTCCAGACCCCGCGTGAACTGCAGGCGCGGCGGCCGGACCAGGACCACCGGCGGGTCCACTTCGACCTTGAGCAGTTCCGGGGAAGAGAGGTTCCAGAGAGCTACGCTGATTTGAGCCCTCACGCTTGCGGCCGCGAAGACGGCTTGGTCTCCGTAGACGTTCCTCTGGAGGAAGGTGAGAGGCCGGACCTGCCCGTAGACGGCGAAGGCGGCCTCCCGATCCGCCCGCTGGTTCAGGAGCATTGCCGAGAAGAACTCGACGAAGAGACGGTGGCGGGGATCCCGCATTTGCAGGCCGTCGAGGGTGTCTTCGGTCAGGCCGTAAGGATTGAAGAAAGGCTCTCCCGACTGACCCGGAAGGTTCGCCGGGAGAAGAACCAACAGAATCGCGAGTGGAACCCAACACCGTCGATTCAATGGACGCTCCTGTTTCGTTCGAGGCGTTGGAAGCTCATTCGGGGAAGTAGCTGAGATCCCACTCCCCCAGCTTCCACAGCGGACTGGAAGTCGACCGGGGTTCGGGACGGCCGGCCATGATCCAGGCGGTGATCTCCTCGTGGTGACCCAGGCGGGCCAGAGTCTCGGAGGCCTGGCCGCCGGCAATGGCGGTGTCCCAGAAGGCCAGGTGCTCGACTCCCAGGGAGTAGAGCTGGCCGGCCTTGTTCCGGTACTGCGTGGCGTCCAGATTGCGGGGCATCACGTTGAGCGCCAGACGGCAATTCCCGGCACGGGCCAGGCGAACCCAATAGGTGACGTCGGTGGGATCTTCCCAGGCCGTCTCGAAGCTGAACAGGCTCCGGACCGAGGTGTAGGGGATCAGGGTGTCCACCAGATCCTTACGAACCCACTGCTCGACGTCGATCCCGTAGAGCAGATTCTCCTCGCGGGAACCGAACAGCCAGGCGGTGACCGGATACGGCGCGGACCGGCCCTGCTCCCGGGCGGCCTCCGCCAGTTCGGCCTTCAGGTCTTCCATGAATCCGGTGAGGACCCGGCTCTTGTAGGCCAGCCAGCGGGGATCCGTTTCGGGCAGGCGGCGGGGGTCCACTCCGAACTCGTTCTGGAAGCCCTCCACCAACGGCCTTTCGTATTCCAGGAAGGGGGGCTGACGGTTGTAGAGAATGGCGACGCCGTCGATGGGGTAGCCGGTCATCTCCCGGATCAACGAGAGGACGTAGCGGCGGGTTTCGGAAAAGGCGAACGACAGGCCGAGGGAGGGCCGACCGTCCCGGCCCACGCAACGGAGCTCGGGGCGCTGGTCGTAGAGTCCGCCGCGATTGAATTCGTCGAACGGCGGCGGCCAGTAGAAGGGGCGCCACCCGATGCGGTAGCAGGCGTGGAACTCCATGTCCAGTTCGTGAGCGAAGTCGGCGGCGACCCGGAAGGGGTCGATTCCGTGTTCCACGTAGTCGTCCCAGGCCTCCCGGGCCAGACGGTCGTAGCGCCTGGGGGGATCCTGGGTCCGGATGCCCCGGCCGTCCCAGACCCTCCCGATGCCGGTCAGGTAGTTGCAGATGTCTCCGTGGGCGCCGTCCCAGTAGATGCGTCCGAAATCGGAGTGCCGGTAGGGTTCCAGTTGGGCCTGGATGGCCGTCTCATCGGACCGGCCTCCCGGCATTCGGTAACCCCGGTCGCCGTCGAACCAGGAGTCGTTGTAGGCGAACAGCCGGCGATGGGCCGGGTCGGAACGGTCGAGCTCCAGGTCTTCGACCTCTTCGCCGGTGAGGGGCACCAGCTTGATGTAGGCGAGCCATACCTTGCCGCTGATGTTGCCGAAGGCCTGTTCGTCGGGCACCACCCGCCGGCACGGTTGGCGGAACGCGACGGTCTGGCCGGTGAGGTCGGCGGTTTTCCAGAAGACGTCCTGGATTCTGGGGCCCTGTTTCTGATCGTCGGCCGGAACGCCCCAGGCGCGTTCGCTGGGGATGGGAAGATAGACCAGCGAGAACGCCGGATCCTCGCTGAGGCGGGCGAAGACCCGTTGAGCCTCATAGGGGCGCCACGCGTTGTTGAAGAGGCCGATATAGACGTCGTGCCATCCTTTGACCTCGAGGGGATAGGTGATCTCTGCCGCTTCTGTCTCCTCGCCGGCGAAAAGGAGCGTACCGGCGGCCTTATCGGTCTCGAAGTCCAGCATTCTCCAGGCGAATCGGCGAGCCGTCCGGCTGAGGGCGCTCGACGGCCGGCAGCGGTCCAGATCAGCCCGGTAGATGGGTTCGTTCTGCCTCTGGAATCGATCGAGCATGGCTGGCTGCTCCGGTCGGGGCCCGCCCCGGTCTGGAGGGTTCCACCAGGGACGGGGGATTGTATCCAGCGGCAGCCGGGGGAATCAAGGCGTCCGGGGCCGGGACTTTCCCCATGTTTCTGGTGGTTCGGTCGTAGAAAGAGGGCACCCCTTGTGGGAGCCCTCTTTTGCGCGAGGTGTTGCCGACCGGGGGAAGGGCGACCAGGAGGGTCTCCCTCTTCGTTCTACGAGCGTTTCTCCAATTCTTGGAGGATCCGACCGATTCCATTTAGGGCATCTCACAGATCCCCGGTCATTGAATCAAATATTGTCAGAAAAAAATAATTGACATATTCTAGAAATCAGGCATAAATGAGACTATGCCACTAAAACGAAGACAGCGGTTCAAAGCGACGATGACGGAAAATGGCAGGCTGGTGATTCCCGCGGCGCTTCGCACGCGGCTTGGCGTGGCCGGACAGCGGCACGACATTTTTTTCGAGATTCGCGGCTCGGAGGTGATTCTGACCACCAAGATGCGGGCTCTGAGACGGGCACAGGAACGGCTCGTCGGAATCGTTTCGGCGGGATCCCAACTCATCTCGGAAGAACTGATCGAGGATCGCCGGGCAGAGGCTCGAAGGGAATCCGAAGATGGCCAGGACCGTTCTTGATGCCTCGGCCGTTCTCGCCGTACTTTTTCGCGAGCCCGGCGCGGACTTGATCGAGAAGCATTACGCGCATGCCATCGTTTCGTCCGTAAATCTCTCGGAGGTTGCCGCGAAACTGTGTGACCATGGAATGGGAACCGCTGAGGTTGACGAACTCCTGTCGGGACTTGGGTTGGATGTCCGCGGTTTTGACGAGGCGCAAGCGCTGGCGGCGGGATCGTTGCGCAAGGCGACGCGGGCTCGGGGACTGTCGCTTGGAGACCGGGCCTGTCTGGCTCTCGGCATCGCTGAAGGCGTTGCTGTCGTGACCACGGACAGGAACTGGTCGGCGGTTTCCCGTGCGGTGGGTGTCCAGGTCATCGTCGCCCGATAAGGCAGTCTGGAACCGCAAATCCGGTCATGCCCTTCGCGGGCGGAACCTCACTTCGGAACCAGGTGTTCCCACCCTGACTCGCGTCCCTTTGAACCGGCCAGAACGGCTTGTATAGTGGACGGCGCCATCATGATCCCTCCCCTCGGACACACGTTCCACCTGGACGAAGGGGCCGTCTTCCGCTGGCGCTTCGCGGGGCTGGTCCTGGGCGGCCTGCTCCTGGTGGCCTACTGGCAGGAGTGGATCGTTTCGCCCTTCCCCTGGGATCTGGGCATCGTCCTGACCTTCCTCTATGGGTACAGCACCTTCCACCGGGCATTCCAGGACGTGGTCTCCCGGCGGATCAGCGCCGATCAGGCGGTGACTCTGGCGGCTCTGGCCGCCCTCTACGTGGGCGAGTACCTGGCCGCCGCCGAGGTGGTCTACAT
>JAPOYZ010000510.1 GCA_026706325.1 Candidatus Aminicenantota bacterium | reverse complement strand
TCCGGATCGGGACGAAGTCTGGATGACCAGTTCCGACGGAGCCTCCGACGTCGAGAAGGACTTCGGACGCGGCCGGAGTGTCTACAACGTCATCGACTCCCGCCAGTCCTACCTGCAGCGGGTGGTGGTCCACGGCCTTCGCAGCCTGGGCCACGACGTTCCCGCCGATCACTCCACCCACTTTTCCTATGAAATGGTGGCTCTCTCCCTGAAGTGCAGCCAGGAACTTGGGATCGAGCTCTCGGAGGCGGATCGCGCCAGACCCTATGTGGAAGTCTCCGGACGCAAGGGACTGGGAGTCAAGGCCGACGACCTGGTGGACAAGCTGATCGAGAAGTCACTCCTGGAAGTAGCCGGCCGCCAGCCGGACCTGACCCGCGAGGCGCGCCTGCGGATCGCCACCCAGATCGCCATCGGCGCCCTGCGTTATTTCCTCCTCAAATATGCCCGCAACTCGGTCATTGCCTTCGACTTCGGCGAGGCTCTGAGCTTCGAGGGCGAGACCGGCCCCTATCTGCAATATTCGGTGGTGCGCGCCAACAACATCTTCCGCAAGCTGCGCTCCCGGCGGGGC
Organism: Candidatus Aminicenantota bacterium; assembly: GCA_026706325.1. Taxonomy (GTDB): domain Bacteria; phylum Acidobacteriota; class UBA6911; order RPQK01; family JAJDTT01; genus JAJDTT01. Next base: position 4,961 of record JAPOYZ010000510.1, on the reverse strand, counting down.
GGCGCGGCGCAACGGGATCAGGAGGATCTGCAAAGGGACCTTTGGGAGCGCCCGGAACGATTCGCCGATCTGCTCGGCGACGATCAGATCTGGAAGTTGCTACTTCAGGCCGGAAGGTCGGAAGGCGCCATCGAGCAGTCTCTCAAAACCCTGGAAATGTCCTACTTGGCCAAGCACGCTTTCTCGCTGGCCCAGATGTTCAACATCTTCTACCATAGCCATCACATCCTTTCGCAAAAGGACTCGCGCAAGCAGACCTGCTACCTGGCTGTTGCCGACACGGCACGCCGGGCCATGACCCGGTCTCTCGCACTCCTGGGCATTGAAGTTCCGGAAAGAATGTAGGCATGTCCTGCGTTTCCCAGATTCCGCTCCTGGCGCTGCTGGCATCGTTTGCCGGCGGACCGGCCTCCGATACGTTGCCGCGTTTGGAGGAGGTCTTCAGCGTGTCCGAGCTGCGCCTCTACCGGGCGAAAAACGATTACAAGTCGCACATGAACCTCTTCCGGAAGGCCCTGGAGCGGAATTCCAAGCTTTTGTCCGCCTACGGGAAGAAGTCGGACCTCAGGGCCGTCCTGAAGGTGCTGGCGGACATGAAGGCCCTCTCCGAACATGCTCTGAAGGAAACCCCGGCCCGGGAGAAGGACGGCCGCTCCCGGGAAACGAAACGCCTGGAAATAAGGGCGAGGCGCATCGTGGAGGCGATGGAGGATCTCAAGCTGGTCATGCCCTTTGAATACCGGGACGATTTCGACGACTGCATCCGCTCTCTGGAAAAGCTGCGCAAGCACCTGCTGGGTCAACTCTTTGGCCGGGTCGCCCCGTCCGGCAGCTTCTCCGCGCCTGCAATCGCGCATGGACTGCTGGCTTCCAAGCCGGTGTCACGGGCGTTCTCCTTGGCCCAGTCCGCGGACGGTTTCACCGATGAGGAATACACCAAGATCCAGAGGGCGCAGAAGTTGGACCGGCGAACCCGTGTGTTCCTGGAGATCGCGGAAGATCGTCTGGAGGCGCTGGACGAGCGCTGGATCCGGCTGACGGGGAAGGAACCGCCGGTGACCGAGAAAAAGCGGAAGAAGAAGAAAAGGAAGAGCCGGAAGGATGAGGACGAGGGTCCGCTGGCGTTCCATGCCCACTGGGAACTGCTCCATGCCTATGAGCGTGCCATCGACGGCATCATGATCAACATCGACGAGAAGGCCAACCAACGGCGGCTCTCGGAAAAGGAGATCCACAAAGTCCTGAAGAGGTTCTGCGAGAACGTCCTGAAGTTCGAACCGCGCCTGGAGACCATGGAGAAGCTGGCGGTCCAACTGGACGATGACGACTATTGGCTGACCCTGGAAGAGGCCAGGAAGACCACCGGGATCGCCCGCAAGGGATGCCGCCTGGGTCTGGGCGGCGACCTGGAATAGCCGGCCGGCGCGCGAACCGCTCCCGGTTCAATCAGAGCTCCGAGTTCGGCTGCGGTTCCTGGATCGCCCGCATCAGCCACGTGATCCCAGCCAGGCCTGCGGCCCCGCAGCTCGCGATGCGCTCCAGATCCGACTCCACGACCCCTCCCAGGGCAAACACCGGGATCTCGACGGAGCGCGCGATGCGCTCCAATTCCGGGAATCCCAGAGCCGGTGCGCGCGCCTCTTTGGAGAGAGGGTTCAGGACGGGGCTCACAAACACGTAGTCGGCTCCCTCCGCCGCCGCCCGCAAGACATCGTCGCGGCTGTGAGCCGACTTGCCCAGGAGAAACGCCCCGGTTCCGTACTGCTCACGGAACCGGCTGGCCTGGGATAGATCCTGCTTCGAAGTCAGGTGGCTGCCGCCGGCCCCTTCCTGAAGGGCCAGCTCCACATGAGTGTTGACCAGGAACACCTTTCCGGCGCGGCGCGCCAACTCGGCGCCCCGCTTCACCAGGGGGCGGGTCTCCGCCGGCGAAAGGTCCTTTTCCCGCCACTGCAGGGCGTGTGCCGGGCTGCTGAAAATGCGATCCAGATAGTCCTGCGCCGCCAAACCGGGAAAGGCGGCGCGATTTGAGATGCCGTAGAGGTAGGGGGGACTATGTCTTTGGAAAGTATCGCTGAAAATGGACAATTTCCCACGTCCCCAAGATCAGGTTGGCCAACCCCAGACCGGAAACTGCGCCGCGAACGAAATTGTTGAGCATGATCACCCGGAGCCAGGGGTAGAGGTCCAGGAGAGAATTCTGGCTCCACTGTTCCCACCAGGGAAACAGGAGCAGAAAGATCCCGACCTCGAAGCAGTAGAGCACGTAGAGACCGAACAGGACTTTCTGAATCATGAACCGCCGTCTGACACCGACTGCGGAATCTCCCCGTGAATTGTCAGCAGTCCGTGCCCAAGGTCTCCTTAACAGCCCGTGGCAAAAGTCCCGCGCGCACCGAAACCGTAGTTGCGCCTCCCGGTCCGGGCGAGACGAGCGATCCCGCCAAGTGAATCGGCCGGGAAGGAACGCCGGCCGCGGAATCGGCGGGCAGGCGGGAGGGCGAGACGAGCCCGCCCCGGGCCGTCAGCGCTTCTCCCGGATCCTGGCCTTCTTCCCCTTGAGCTCGCGCAGATAGTAGAGCTTGGCCCGCCGGACTCGTCCTCTGCGCAGTACCTGCACACCTTCGATCAACGGGGAGTGGAAGGGGAAGATACGCTCCACACCGTAGCCGAACGAGATCCTGCGAACCGTGAAGGTGGAACCCAGCCCCCGCTTGCGAATGGCGATGACGACTCCCTCGAAGGGCTGCACGCGAGTCTTGTTGCCCTCCCTGATCTTGAAGTTGACCCGGACCGTGTCTCCGGGTCCGAAATCGGGGATCCCGTCCCTCATCTGCGGCTGTTCGACCAGTTGTATCGAATTCATGACTCCACCCTCATCCTTTCGCCCTGGCGGAACTCGCGCCCGAAGCGAGCAAATCGGGCCTGCGATCCCGAGTACGCCTCAGAGCCTGTTCCTCCCGCCAGGAACGGATCTCCTTATGGTTCCCCGACAGCAGGACCTCGGGGACCGCACGATCCCGGTATGTGGCCGGCCGGGTGTACTGAGGATAGTCCAACAACCCGTTGGCAAACGACTCCTGCTCCAATGAAGCCGGCTTGCCCACCACGCCCGGAATCATTCGCACGATCGCGTCCACCATCAGCAGGGCCGGCAGTTCGCCACCCGTGACCACGAAGTCTCCCATGGAGATCTCTTCGTCCACCAGATCATCCAACGCCCGCTGGTCCACTCCCTCGTAACGTCCACATATGAACGTCAGATGGGACTTCCGGGACAATTCCACCGCCTTCTCTTGCGTGAACCGGCTTCCCTGCGGACTCGGATAGACGACCCAGGGCTTCCGCTCGCCCTGGCGACATCGTTCCACCGCGCGGAACAGGGGTTCGGGCTTGAGCACCATGCCCTCTCCGCCTCCGTAGGGCCGATCGTCCACGGTCCGGTGCCGGTCCGTCGTAAATTCCCGGAGGTCCACCAACTCCAAGCGAAACAAACCCTTTCGGATCGCCTGATGCAGGATACCGTAATCGAAAAATCCCTGACACATCCCGGGAAAAATGGTGATGACGTCGACCTGCATTTCAGAAGCAACTCCCGCAGACCCTCCCGGTGTTCCTCAGTCAAACGCCCCGCGGCGTGCTAGGAGTCTGCGCCGTAGAAATGATCGTAGCGAGAAAGTGGGGAATCGAGGACAGATTTTCACGATTTTGAGGTGCATAGTTGTTCTATTCGCCGAGAAATCGCACGAATATGGACCGATTCCCCGCTTTCGCAGTAGATTGATTTCTGCGGCGCAGGCTCCTAGCCCGAAGGAGCCAGTCCCGGAGGAAGGTCCACCTGGATGACCCCGCGGTCCAGATCCACATCCCGTACGAACGCCCGGGCGAAGGGGATCATGAGCTCTCCATCGTTCCGGTCCCGGATCACCAGATTCACGCCTTCGGTACCGGTTCGAAACAATTCGACCACCCTCCCCAGATCGCGTCCTTTCTGCTCGACGGTCAAACCCAGGAGATCAGATTCGTAAAAGGCCCCTTCCGGGAGCGGCATGCGCTCCTCCAAGGGGATCTGGACCTCCCCCCCGATCAGTTCCCGGACCTGTTCGGGCCGTTCCCTGCCCCGAAACTTCAGCAACACGCGGCCCTTGTGAAACCGGGCCGACTCGATGACCTCTTGGTAATCGGCGCCGGGAAGGGCCACCCGGACGCCGTTCGTAGAGGAGAATCGCTCTGGGAAATCCGTCAGAAGCTCGGCGGAAACCTCACCACGTATTCCCCTCGCTTTGACGATGAGAGCTACGGCGATGAACTCGGTCAACTACTCGAGGATTTCCAGGACGAACCTTTTGCGCAACTTCATTCCGGCCGCTCCCAACAACGTCCGAATGGCCCGGGCGGTTCGTCCGTGCCTGCCGATAACCTTGCCAAGATCATGCTGGGCGACCCTCAGTTCGAGCACGGTAGTCTGTTCCCCCGCCACCTCGGTCACTCGAACTTCTTCCGGATCATCGACCAGCGTCTTCGCTATCATCTCGACAAGCTCTCTCATAGTTGCCTCCTGGCAGCGCCGCCGGGAGCCCGTGACCGGCGCCGCTATGGCACCGGCACGAAGCTGCTCGTGAGCATCAACCGACTCAGGGTTGCTCTTGCTGCCGAACCCTGCTGATCAGTCCGGTGACCGTTCCCGAAGGCTGAGCCCCCAGTTTCATCCAGTGGTCGATTCGCTCCAGGTTCAAGCTGAGACGAACCGGTTTGAGAGCCGGATTGTAATATCCCAAGATTTCAAGAAATCGCCCATCCCTGGGACTGCTGCGCTCAGCCACCACAACCCGGTAGTGGGGATCCTTCTTGGCGCCGTGTCGACTTAACCGTATTCTCAACAATCGATTACCTCCAACAAAAACAATATTTTATCAAAAAGAGGCCTTGGCAGCCCGTGGCAAAAGTCATCACGGCATTCG
>JAPOYZ010000005.1 GCA_026706325.1 Candidatus Aminicenantota bacterium | reverse complement strand
GTGATCGTCTGTCTGGAGGAAGCCACCGGGAAGATCATGTGGCAGGCCACCCACGACAAGCTCCCCACGGGCCGGGTCAACGACTGGCCGGAACAGGGGATCTGTTCGTCTCCGTTCGTGGATGGGGACCGGATCTATTACGTCAGCAACCGTGCAGAACTGGTCTGCGCCGACGTGGAAGGTTTTCTGGACGGGGAGAACGACGGTCCGTTCCAGGACGAGAAGTACCGGGAGAAGGAGGACGCGGACATCGTCTGGGTCTACGACATGAGTGAGGAGCTGGGTGTGTTCCCGCACAACCTGGCCAGCTCCTCCCCGGTGGGAGCCGGCGACCTGATCTTCCTGCTCACCTCCAACGGAGTGGACGAGGGGCACCTGGACCTCCCCATGCCCGACGCTCCCGCGTTCATCGCCGTACACAAGGAGACGGGCGAGTTGGTCTGGGAGCGGAGCGACCCGGGTGAGAACACCCTGCACGGACAGTGGTCCTCACCCACGTACGGGATGGTCAAGGGCAAGCCCCAAGCCATTTTTGCGGGGGGCGACGGCTGGTGCTACGCCTATGAGCCGCAGAGCGGAGAACTGATCTGGAAGTTTGATCTCAATCCCAAAGCCTCGGAGTGGAAACTGGGCGGGCGCGGCACCCGCAACAACATCATCTCCACGCCGGTCCTCTACCAGGACAAGGTGCTGCTCAGCGTGGGTCAGGACCCGGAGCATGGCGAGGGTCCGGGCCACCTCTTTTCCATCGATGCGACCCAGACCGGCGACATCACCGAGAAGGGGCGAGTCTGGCACGTGGGAGGGGAGGACTTCCGCCGCAGCATGTCCACCGTGGCCATCGGGGACGGCCTCCTCTATGCGGCCGATCTGACCGGGTTTCTCTACTGCCTGGATCTCGGCACCGGAAAACGGCACTGGCGATACGACATGTTGGCCGCGGTCTGGGGGTCTCCCTATCTGGTGGACGGCAAGGTCTACCTGGGAGACGAGGACGGCGACGTGGTGGTGCTGGAGCACGGCACGACGATGAAGGAGCTGGCCGTCAACGAGATGGGAGATTCGGTCTACACGACGGCGGTCGCCGCCAACGGAGTGCTCTACATCACCAATCGGAATACCTTGTTTGCAATTCAAGAATAAGGGAGTGGAAAAAAGGAAAACGGGCAAGCGGACAAGACGGGTACCGGGAAGATATTGGTAGTCGACGATCAGGATCGCATTTCTTGCCGCCGGAGCGTTCAGGAGTATGCGAGCAGGTGAAGCCGTGGGACCGGAGGTGGCATCATGATCACAGGTGGTGACTGGGAAAAGGTGCGTTCAGCGCTCTTGAACCCGACGTGGGACTTCAGGACAGTCGATGGCATTGCCAAAGAAGCTGGACTGGATCGAAGACGCGTGGCTCGCCTGATTGAGAAATATCGATCCGAAGTACGCCAAGCCATTTCGAAGGACGGGAAAATCGTATACACACACGGATCCCGGCCAGTTCGACTGCGGGAGATCATCTCCAAATTGCAGAGGATCGCCGCGAAGAGATTCTAGCCACCGCTATGGACGTCGCCTGGCAGATGATCATGTCGGGATTCTTGGGCGGCTGTGCAGCAGAGCTGGTCCAATGGTTCCGCATGCGCAAGGAACTCCACAAGGGTCTGCCTGACTGGGCGAAAAGTTGGCACTATTGGACAGTCACGATCATCATGGCGTTAGCGGGCGGACTCCTGGTCCATCTGCACGGCATCAACTCCAATCCGATCCTGGCATTCAACATCGGTGCTTCCGCGCCGTTCATACTGACCTCGCTGACAGATCAGGCTCCCAAGGTCGAACCGGGAAGATCTGAGTCTGACTGAAGCCCTTTGAACCCCGGGCAAGACGGGAAATGGGAGTTGGGGATCAGGAATGCCCCCCTTTCCCAAAGAGACGAGGGGGGACAGGAAAGTCCCCTCCCAATGGGCGACAAGAAAGTCGCCTCTCCCGGCGGTTGTCCAACCGTCGGGCCTCAATCAAGATTCGGAGAAAGAAAAAGGGGGGCAACAATGCCCCCCATGGAAAGAGAAGAGGGGGACAGGAATGTCCCCCTTCCTAATCAGAAGTGGACCGAGAGATGCAACTGGATGAACCGGGGACGTGACGTGGAGCGGAACCGGCCGAATCCCGCCGCGTTTCCGATGTCGGTGTTCAGGCCGCCCCAAATGTGGCGGTTGAACACATTGAACATATCGACTCCCAGACGAACGCTCACGTCCTCGTTGACCTGAGTGTCCTTCTGGAGCGTCGCGTTCTCGTTGAAATAGCTGCACTCCCGTTCCTTGGGCAAAGTTCTGACGTTCCCCAAAGTCCAGGGAGCCGCATTCATGAACGCGTTGACGTTCAGGAATCGCCCACCGGGACTGTAGTCCCCGCAGATGGTGTTGGTCTTGATCTGCGTGTTCAGACGCAGGACCGGCCAGATGGCTCCGAAACCTCCCGGATACCTGACCCGGCTGGTGACGCTGAGCGGCTGCCCGGAGAAGTAGTTGTGCTGAACGCCGAGGGTCCAACCACTGAGAAAATATTTGGTGAATAGATTCCCACCGTTGAAAAAGGCCTTTCCCGGACCGAATGGCAGTTCATACATCCAACTCAGAGAGAGGTTCTGGGGCCGATCCTCCTGGTACACAAATCGGAGACCCCGCTGCGAGGTGTGCTGGGCCCTTGTGAACCCATGCCCCTGCTGGGAGAAGCCGACATCTCCGATGGCCTTGGAGATCGTATGGTTGAGCATGAAGCTCAGCCCGTGTCCATACCGCTTTTGCAACGACAGGACCAGGGCATGGTAGGTCAGATTGTTCACGGGCGCGGCCCGCTGCTGGATGTCCAGCATGTGCGGAAATGGCCTGAGCGCCTGGGCGACCGGTCCCGAGAATCCCGGATAAGGAGCAGTGATCCCGGCGGCCTCAGCCTGCGGTGAACCGATCTGGGCCTGCAGAAGGCTCCCCAAACTCAAGTTTCCGACACTGAGCTGGTTTAGCCGCACCGCGTCGTTGCTGGGCAGATTGTGGTTGAACTTGCCGTGGTAGTTGGCCCGAATGGCCAGCCCCCCGCCCAGGTCCCGCTCCAAACCGGCGTTGAGGGTCAAGGTACGGCCCGCCTTGAAGTCGTCCCGGTTGAGAGACTGCACGGCTTGACCGTTGGCAAAGTCCGGTTCCAGGACGGGTAGGTTCGGGATGGGGTCCGGGTAACCGTTGTCCCAGTTGAAAGCCGGCGTCAGACCGCCGTCCAGGCTCCTGACGGACGGGTCCAGAGTCCAACCCAGGAAGGGGGTATTGAAGCCGCTGGTCATGGCGCCGAAAAGCGGAAAGTACATGTAGGCGGCGCTTGCCCGAACGACCGTGTTGTCATCCGGAGAATAGGCGAATCCCAAACGGGGTCCCCACTGGCTCCACATGGTGTCCGCCACCCGCTTGAACCCGTTGCGTCCCGGACCATCGCCCCAGAACCAGAGGGCTCCGGGAAGTCCCCCCGCTCCCGGGTTGGGGATGGTGGGGTTGAAGGCCCCGATCCGGTCATAGGTCTCGCCCAATGGAACGAAAACGTCGTTCCGGAGACCGTAGTTGACGGTCAACTTGGGGGTGGCGCGCCACGAGTCCTGAAAGTAGATGCCCCAGGCCCCGCCGTTATGACGGAAGTCTCGTTGACTCCAGACGAATGCCGAGTCCACCTCGCCCAGCAACTTGCTGGCGAAACCAAACCCGGTGTTGGCGTTGCCCGGCAATCCGGTCTCCAGGGCAGAGAAACTGAACGACCCCTGATCGAAGAGGGCAAGGTTCTGCTTGGAGACGGAGAGCAGATAGGCGGCGCCCACCTTGAAATTGTGCGAGCCCTTGACCCAGGTCACGTCCATGTTGGCCGGGACGGTCTGACTGGGGTCGATGAGTTTCTGGAAGATGGGTCCGTAGGCGCTCTGGCCCTGAACGCCGACTTGCGGCGCAATGGGTCCCGGCACTCCCCTGATGCCGACTTCCGCACCCGTATTGTCGTTGGCCAGACCTTGCGTGCCGATGACCCGCGGCGTCCGGGTGACGCCGGTCCGGAGGTTGAAGAGAACGTTGGGCCGGATCGTGTAGTGGTAATTGAAGCGATAGCGGTACTGAACTTCGTCGTTCTTGTGAAGACTGGAGATGGACTCGTCAAAGACTGGGGCGTAATTTGACCGGGATTCCTTCCAGGACTGCTCCCATCCGACCGTGAGCCGGTGGTCGCCCGCCTCGTCAAGCTGATGATCGACCTTCAGGTAGAAGGAGCTCTTGTTGACCGGTGTGGAGGTCAGGCCGCCGACCCAGTTTTGGGTCACGCCCGGCCGATTGGGCAGCCCGATCCGCGAAATCAGGTTCTTGGTGACGCTGCTGAAACGATCCGCAGGAATCATGTTGTTGGGGAACGGGTCTCGAATGAACCCGCCCTGACCGTCTGAACGAGTGGTCATGGGGTCGTAGATGGCGCCCTGGTGGATCGGCCGGCCCAGAGCGTCGGTCCCGATCTGGGGACCCAGAATCTCGCTGAAGTCGCCGTTGCGCATGGCCGCGGTGGGAACGGTCCGCACCCCGTCCCCCGGAGCGGTCCGCAGCTTGTAGCCGTCGAACCCGCCGAAGAAGAACATGCGGTTCTTCCAGATGGGGCCACCCAGGACGAAACCGTAGTCATTCTGCCGGGTGACGCTCTTGCGCGGGGCCAGCCAGGGGCGGGCGTCGAGAATGTCGTTTCGGAAAAACCAGAAAAGGTCGCCGTGCAAGTCGTTGGTGCCCGACTTGAAGATCAGGGTGATCGCCACGCCGCTGTCCCAGCCATGCTCCGCATTCGTGTTGGTGTCGAGCCGGAACTCCTGGACCATTTCGGGAATCGGCGCCGTGTCGTCCCGGGCATTCTGGTGGGTGGAGCTGCCCGCCCGGACACCGTCGATGGTGTAGCTGGGGGAAGCATTGGGCGTGCCGTGAATGAAGGCCCTGCTCATGGCGTCGTTTTCGTTGGTGTTATTGGGGTTGTAGGCCACGCCCGGCATGGTGCGCAGGAACGAGAGCGCCTGACGGTTGTTGTTGGAGATCGCTATGGGAAGACGGGCGATCTCCTCATTGACCCGGGCGTATCCGGCCTTGTTCGACTGCTTCTCGATGGTGGGAAGCGTCGCCATCACCTCCACGGTCTCGGCCACGTCGCCCACCGACAACGTGACGTCGACGGTCAGGACCTCTCCCGAGACCACGCGGAGCCCGCTCTGCTCCAGGGTTCTGAAGCCGGGCATGGTGGCGGTGAGCCGATACTCTCCGATCGCCACGGAATTGAAGGCGTAGATCCCGGCGTCGCTGGTGATGGTGTCGGTCACGATGCCGGTACCGACGTTGGTGATGGAGACTTCCGCTCCCGGCACCACGCCGGCACTCTCATCCCGGACTGCCCCGGTCACGGTTCCCACGTTCTCCTGCGCCAGCAGGGGAAGGCAGGTGAGCGCCAGAATCAGCACGGCCAGGAAACAAGCGATTAGCATCTTCATGGTATTT
>JAPOYZ010000058.1:4274-5562 GCA_026706325.1 Candidatus Aminicenantota bacterium | reverse complement strand
AGCCCGGAGCCGAGGTGGACATCGAGTGCATCTTCTGCTCGTCGCGAGGGTGCGGCGTCTGCAAGCGCACCGGATGGATCGAGATCATGGGCGCGGGCATGGTCCATCCCCGGGTGTTTTCCATGGTGGGATACGACGCCGAGCGCTATACGGGATTCGCTTGGGGAATGGGAATCGATCGGATCGCCATCCTCAAGTACCGTGTCAGCGACCTGCGGCTCTTTTTCGAAAATGACCTGAGGTTTCTCCGGCAGTTCTGACCCGGCCGCGCCGTGTTGCGCCGGACAGTGACGTCATGAAGATCGGATGGAATTGGCTGCAGGACTACCTGGACCTCCAGGGAATGGATTCGGATCGGCTCTCGGAAGCTCTGGGAATGCTGGGTTTCCCCGTGGAGTCGGTGGATGAGACCGGGGACGGCCGGGTCCTGGAGCTGGAAGTGACGACGAACCGGCCTGATTGCCTGAATCACCTGGGCATCGCCCGGGAGGTGTCGGCCAGATTCGGACTGGAACTCAGAGTCCCCGACCTTTCGGAGCCGCCGGGGAGAGGCGTGGCGAAGCCCGGATCGCGGGTCTCCATCGAGGCGCCGGACCTGTGCCCAAGGTATGCGGCCCGGGTCATGTCGGGCGTCAGGATCGGCCCCTCTCCCGATTGGCTCAAGCGGCGGATCGAGTCGGTGGGGCAAAGGCCCATCAACAACGTCGTCGACGTCACCAATTTCATCCTCTACGAGTTGGGCCAACCCCTGCACGGCTTCGACCTGGACCGATTGGGCCAGCGAAGGATCATCGTCCGCCGGGCGGCGGAAGGGGAGCGCCTGACCACGTTGGACGGAGAGGACAGGCGCCTCGACCCGTCCATGCTGGTCATTGCCGACGCCACTCGAGCCGTGGCTCTCGCCGGCATCATGGGAGGGACGGAAACGGAGATTTCCGGCGAGACCACGGATCTGCTACTGGAGAGCGCCTACTTCGAGCCTTTGTCCGTCCGGCGCACCGCCAAGCGGTTGGGAATGCGAACCGATGCCTCCTACCGTTTCGAGCGGGGCGCCGACCCGGACATGGCGACGAAGGCCTTGAACCGGGCCTGCCGCATGATCCGGGAAATCGCCGGAGGCTTCTGCCGGGGTCCGGTGATCGACGAGTTTCCCCGGCCCATTCCCGGCCGTGAGATCCGGCTTCGAAGCGGCCGTTTGACCCAGGTGCTGGGTGTCCCGGTGGATCCGGATTTCGTCGAAGAGGTGCTGGGCCGCCTGGGTTTCGAACTGGAACCGCAGGATGAGGGC
>JAPOYZ010000058.1:0-4264 GCA_026706325.1 Candidatus Aminicenantota bacterium | reverse complement strand
TCGTGTTCCCAGCTTCCGGGCGGACGTGTCCCTCGAGGACGACCTGGTAGAGGAGGTCGCGCGCGAATTCGGCTATGACCGGCTTCCAACCACCTATCCCGCCGCCGCGACGGTGGGAAAGTTCTCCGAGGCGGAAGGTCATAAGAGGCGGATATCGTCCTCGCTGGAGTCCTGTGGATTCTATGAAGCCATGAACTACGCCTTCACCAATCCGGGCAGGGAGGAGATCTTTCTTGGCCGGCGGACGCCGCTGGTTCCCATTGCCAACCCCCTGTCCGAGGAACACACGCATCTCAGAAGCACGCTTCTTCCGGGATTGGCGGAATCGATTCGGCACAATCTGAATTTCGGCAACAGAAGTGTCCGCCTCTTCGAGACCGGGAAGGTCTTCTTTCGGAAAGGCGATGATCCCGAGCAAGCGCAGGAGTGGCCGAATCTGGGGCTGGCGGCAACCGGGTCGGCCCATGGTCCGTTCTGGAGCGGTGCTTCCGAGCATTTCGGGTTTCATCACCTGAAGGGGGTCCTTCAACTGCTGTTCCGGAAATTCGGATTCGAGGTCGAATACCGCGCGGCCGCCGGGCTGCCGTTTCTTCATCCCGGTATCTCCGCTGAGATCCTGCGGGAGGAACGCTGCCTCGGCGTCTTGGGAAAACTTCACCCCCGGCTCCATGCCCACTACAAGTTCTCTCAGGACGTGGTGGTGGCGGAGCTCCGGTTGGACGAGCTGTACGGCCGGAACCTGGAGGACCCGGCGTATCGGGTGTTGTCGCGGTTTCCGTCGGTGGAGCACGACTTTTCGTTTCTCGTTGACAAGAGTGTGAGTTTCGCTAAACTTATAGACGCCATTCGGGGCCTGAGCATTCCGGAGCTTCGGGATATCAGGCTCATTGATCTCTATCGCGGTTCGAGTGTTCCCAAAGATAAGGTTGGCTTGACTCTGCGTCTGACCTTCGCCGATGTGGAGAGGACACTGACTCTGCCTGAGGTCAAGCCCCTTAGTGAACGGGTTTTTTCCTTTATGCGCCGGGAATTGGGCGTGGAAGGGCGGTAGCGGCGAGTTCTGGAGCCGGACACGTGGATGTTGACCGGGCTTGGCGGGACCTGGAAGTCTCAACCGAAGAGGTGGTGAGACTCCTGGTGCGCCTGCGGAACGAGAACGCTTCGCTCCAGGAGAAAATCGATCAGCTAAACCGAGAATTGGAGGAGCTGGGTAGAGACAACCAGATCAGGAATGGGGCGGTCGAGCGTCTGCGAAGCGACGTGAAATCGCGAGTGGAAAGCATCATGGAAAAGGTGTCCACCTTGGAGCGGCATCACCCGTACGGGATGTAGGTGAGACCAGGCAGCCGTCATGGATCAAAGCGTCAGGGTCAAGATCTTTCATCGCACGTATCGTCTTCGAAGCCGAGGTGATGCCCAGCACATCCGGGACTTGGCAGACTACGTGGACCGCCACATGGTCCGGATCTCCGACCGGACGCCGACGGTAGACACGCTCAGGGTCGCCATTTTGGCCGCGTTGAGCATTGCCGACGACTGCCTTTCCGCCAGAAGGCGGCTAGAAAGAGTAGAAGCAACGGTCTGCCGCAAGAGCGGAGAATTGAACGAGCTCTTGAGGTCCGTGCTGGGTCCTGAGGGTTCCGAACGGTCCTGAGTGGACAGGAATGTAAGCCCGGCCCCTGCGATGTGCGTGATGGATTGTGAGATTTGAGTCAACACCTATGAATCGGGAGCCTGAGTCCGGACGTCATGAGTTTCTCCGGGATCGGTGAAACCTGAGGCCGACGGCAGGGCGCCCACCTGTTATCGACAGGTTCAATCTCACGTTCCACACGGCAGAGCGGGGGTGATTCGTCGCCCGCGCATCGTCCCTTCCCGCATTGGTAGCTCACCCTGGGAGTCTGCGCGGTAGAAATGATCGTAGCGAGAAAGCAGTAGATTAATTTCTGCCGCGCAGGCTCCTAGCTCCAGCAGGAGCGCATGACATGGACCAGCTATCCGGAATCATTCTGGTTCTACTGGCCGTGGTCCCGGTGGCCGCGATCGGAGGGTGGTATCTCCTCAAGACTCGCGTGGTTGACCGGCGGCTGCGAGACGCGGAACGAAACGCCCGCAAGATCAAGGAGAATGCCTCCAAGGAAGGGGAACGGATCCGCAAGGAGAGTCTCCTCGAGGCCAAGGACCAGGTCTTCAAGTGGCGCACCGAGGCGGAGCGGGAGCTTCAGGAGCGCCGGCAGCAGAGCCAAGCGGTGGAACGCCGCCTGTCCCGGCGGGAAGAAGACCTGGAGCGGCGGGACCGGCAGTTGCGCCGTCGCAATCGGGATTTCGAACAGCGTATCCGGAAGCACCGGGAGCGCGAGAGCCGGCTGGAAGAGCAGCGGAAGAGAGTTGGCGAACTGGAGCAGGAGTGCCTCGATCGGCTGGAAGCAGCCGCGGGCATGAGCATCGAGGAGGCCAAGCAATCCCTGCTCAGCTCGGTGGAATCCGAGGCCATGAAAGAGGCCGTGGTCCTGGTCAAGAACGTGGAAGACGAGGCTCGCCGGAAGGCGGATCAAGAGGCGCGGAAGATCATCACCCAAGCCATCCAGCGTTGTGCGGCCGAACACGTGGTCGCCACTACCGTATCCGCCGTGGACCTCCCCGCCGAGGACATGAAGGGCCGCATCATCGGAAGAGAGGGGCGGAACATCCGAGCCTTGGAGCAGGCCACCGGTGTCGAGTTGATCGTCGACGATACACCCGAGGCCGTTATCCTCTCGGCCTTCGATCCCTATCGCAGGGCGGTCGCCAAGATCGCCATCGAGCGTCTGATCCAGGATGGCCGTATCCACCCGGCCCGCATCGAGGAGGTGGTCGCCCAAGTCGAACGCGACATGGAAAAACACCTGCTCCACGAGGGGGAACAGGTGGCCTTCGAGTTGGGAATCCACGACATGGATCCGGAGTTGGTTCAGTTGCTGGGGCGGCTCAAGTACCGGACCAGCTATGGGCAGAACGTGCTCAACCACAGTCGCGAGGTGGCCTATCTTGCCGGCATCATGGCCCGCGAGCTGGGAGCCGACGTCGAGGTCTGCAAGCGCGCCGGGTTGCTGCATGACGTGGGCAAGTCTATTGACCGGGATGTGGAACGAACTCACCTGCAGCTTGGCGTGGAGGTCGCCAAGAAGTGCGGAGAGAGTCCCGAAGTGGTCCACGCCATAGAGGCGCATCATTTCGACGTCGAGTTCGGCACCCTGGAAGCCATGCTGGTGCAGGCTGCCGACGCCGTTTCCGCGGCCCGTCCCGGGGCGCGCCGGGAGATGCTCGAGAACTACATCAAGCGGCTGGAACACCTGGAGGCTATCGCCAGTTCCTTCAAGGGCGTGTCCAAGGCCTATGCCCTGCAGGCCGGCAGGGAGGTCCGCATCATCGTCGAGAGCAGCGAAGTGTCCGACGAACAGACTTTCTGGCTCACCAAGGACATCGCTCGGCGGATCGAGGGTGAAGTCCAGTATCCGGGTCAGGTCAAGGTGACGGTCATCCGGGAGATGAGGGTGGTGGACTACGCCCGGTGAGTCCTTCTCCTTCACGTCCGTCGACTTTTCCGGAAAGCGGGTTTCCACATGAAGGTTCTTTTTGTGGGGGATATCGTGGGGAGGCGGGGCCGCAAGGTCGTTCGCCGCATGATCCCGGCTCTCCGCCGCAAGAACGACATCGACCTGATCATTGCCAACGTGGAGAACTCCGCCGGTGGGTTCGGCATCACTCCGCGCGTCGCCCGCGAGATCCTGGCCATGGGCGTGGACGTCATGACTTCGGGCAACCATATTTGGGACAAGAAAGAAGTCCTGCAGTGCATTGATGACGAACCCAGGTTGCTGCGTCCGCACAACTATCCTCCCGGAGTCCCGGGACGCGGGGACTATCAGGGCGTCACGGGCCAGGGCGTTCGGTACGGGGTTCTGAACCTGCAAGGCCGGGTTTTCATGCCCAACATCGATTGTCCCTTCCGTTGCGCCGAGGAGCAGGTCTCGCGGCTCCGCAAACGAACCCAGGTACTGATCGTCGATTTTCACGCCGAGGCCACGTCGGAGAAGCTGGCCCTGGGATGGTTTTTGGACGGCAAGGTTTCGGCCGTCCTGGGAACTCACACCCACGTTCCCACGGCGGACACGCGGCTGCTCCCGAAAGGAACGGCCTATGTCTCCGACGTGGGAATGACCGGCTGTTACGACTCGGTCATCGGTGTGAGCGTGCAGACGGCATTGCCGCGGTTTCTGACCGC
>JAPOYZ010000198.1 GCA_026706325.1 Candidatus Aminicenantota bacterium | reverse complement strand
CGTGGTTATGAATCTTGGTTGACAGAATCTGAATCGGATTTCCGTATTACCTTGTTCTTACGGAAGACCCGTTTTGAGCCACAACCAGACTCACGTTCCCGAAGACTCGCTCCCCTCCGTCCCGCCGGATCCGAAGATCTCGTGGACGGCGGCGATTCCCTCCCAGGCCGCCGGAAATCCGGCG
This sequence comes from Candidatus Aminicenantota bacterium, assembly GCA_026706325.1. Taxonomy (GTDB): domain Bacteria; phylum Acidobacteriota; class UBA6911; order RPQK01; family JAJDTT01; genus JAJDTT01. Next base: position 5,391 of record JAPOYZ010000198.1, on the reverse strand, counting down.
TAGGGCGCAATGTGAAGCAGGGTCTCCACGATCTCCCGCCGGGTGGCTCCGTTGCGGCGGGCCATGCGGATGTTCAGGTCCAGGCCTCGCTGTCGCCCCAGCGCCGCCAGGGCGGCGATGGTGCACAGGCTCTTGGTGCGCCGGTCGAGACCGGGCCGGGCCCAGATTTCTCCCGACAGGAAACCGATGACGTAGGCTTCGAAATCGGGTGAGATCTCCTGCCAGGCCCGCTGGACCTGGGCCGCCTGATCCTCTCCCAGCATCTCCTTGAGAATCCGGAGTCCCCGTTCCCTGTTCATTGGCCCTCCTTTACAGATTCAGTCCGCCGCAGACGTTTATGGCTTGACCGGTGACGCTGCGGGAGGCATCCGACGCCAGGAACAGGACCATGTCGGTGATGTCCTCGGGAGGGATCATGCGCCCGAGGGCGATGTGGTCGGTAAACTCCTCCCTCACCTCGGTGTCGGACTGGCCCGTGGCCAGGCGCCGGTCCCGGAGGACCCGTTCGATTCGGTCCCCTTCCACGGGGCCCGGGCAGATGGCGTTGGACCGGATGTTGTAGGGTCCCAACTCGGCCGCCACCGTCCGGCTCAGGCCGAGGACGGCCCACTTGGAAGCCGCATAGGGTGCTCTCAGAGGAAAACCGATTCGGCCCGCCATGGAGGAGATGTGCACGATGGATCCGGAACGCCGGGACATCATGTGGCGGTAGACGGCCTTGTCGCAGAGGAAGAAACCGGTCACGTTGATGGCAAAGGTCTCTTCCCACTCCTCCAGGCTGACTTCCGAAATGGGCGCCGTGGGACCGGCGATGCCCGCATTGTTCACCAGGACGTCTATCTGGCCCCACCGTTCCAGGATGACCTCCACCGCGCGCTCGATCTCGTGGGGCTTCGTCAGATCCAGGTCGACGGCCAGCGCCTCTCCTCCCCGGACTTCGATTTCGCCAGCGGTTTCCCGCGTGCCCTCGATGCCGGTGACCGCCACCCGGTAGCCATGGTCCGCCATGGCGAGGCTGATCTTCCTGCCCAGGCCCACGCCGCCGCCGGTGACCATGGCCGTGGACTTGGAGCCGGTGTTTCCCATCAGTCGATGATCTTGTTGAGAGGATACTCCACGATTCCCACCGCGCCGGCCGCCCGAACCCGGGGCACGATGTCCCGCACCACCGCCTCGTCGATGATGGTGTTGACGGCGGTCCAGCCCTCGGCCGACAGCGACGAGATGGTGGGCTTCTGGAGAGCGGGCAGGATTTGGAGGACCGCTTCGAGGGAATCCCTGGGAACGTTCATCATCATTCCCACCTTGCCCTCGGCGGCCATGGCTCCCCGCAGCATGAGCGAAATATTCTCGATCTTCTGCCGCTTCCAGGGGTCTTCCCACGCGGCCTGGTTGGCGATGAGCCGCGGTGTGCTCTCCAGGATCGTATCGACGACCCTGAGGTTGTTGGCGCGCAGGGAGGAACCGGTCTCGGTCACCTCCACGATGGCGTCGGCCAGCCGGGGAGGCTTCACCTCGGTGGCGCCCCAGGAGAACTCCACGTGCGCTTCCACGCCGTGGTGTTTCAGGTAGTCCCGGGTCAGGTTGACCCCCTCGGTGGCGATATGCTTTCCGGCCAGATCCGCCGGTTCTCGTATGGGCGAGTCCTCGGGCACGGCCAGGACCCAACGCACCGGCTTCCGGCTCACCTTGGAGAAGACCAACTCGGCGACTTCCACCACTTGGGCTCCGTTCTCCACGATCCAGTCATGCCCGGTCAGACCGGCGTCCATGACTCCATCCTGCACGTAGCGGGCCATTTCCTGGGCCCGGATCAGGATGCACTCGATCTCCGAGTCGTCGATGGACGGATAGTAGGACCGGGAGCGGAACCGGATCTGGTATCCGGCCTTGGCGAAGAGCTGGGCCGTCGCTTCCTGGAGGCTGCCCGCGGGAATTCCCAACGTCAGGATTCGTTCGCTCATTTGGATTTCCCGCTCCCGTAGACCTTGGCCGGATCGAATACCGGCTCCGCAGCGACGGACAGCTCGCCGTCCTCCACCTTTCGAAAAAAACAACTCCTGTAGCCCTTGTGGCAGGCGGCGCCTCCCAACTGGGTGACCCGGACCAGTAGCGTGTCGAAGTCGCAGTCCACGTGAACCGAATGGATCCGCTGCACGTGTCCGCTCTCCTCTCCCTTCCGCCAGAGGCGGTCGCGGCTGCGCGAGTAATAGCAGACCCGGCCGGTGCGGAGCGATTCTTCCAGCGCCTCCGGGTTCATGTACGCCATCATGAGGACGTCGCCTGTCTCATCATCCTGGGCGATGACGGGGACGAGCCCTCCCTGCTTGTCGAAGTCGATCTGGTCCTGAAGCGACACGTTCAACCGTCCTTTCCCGCAGTGTCGAACATGGATGCCAAGTCCCGGTGGTGATAGAAGAGCGCCGGCGTTCCGCCGGTGTGCACGAAAACGAGATTCTGGCCCTTCCGCCACCGGCCCCGCCGGACGTCCGCCACGAGAGCCCCCATGGCCTTGCCCGTATAGATGGGATCCAGCAGGATCCCCTCCCGCCGGGCCAACAGGGAGATGGCTTCCAGTCCTTCGGGGGTCGGGATGCCGTATCCGGCGCCGATGTAGTCGGGGCTCGCCTGAATGTCCTCCAGCGTCACATCCGGTTCGAGTCCCATCAGTTCGGCCGCGCCGTTGGCCAGTCTGGCCATGTACTCAGCCGTGTCGAAAGGCCATTCGATGGGCATGATCGCCTCCAGAACCGCCTCCCAATCCAGCAGTTTCCGGCCCAGGAACATCCCCGCTCCGGTGGAGCCGCCGGAGGAGAAGTAGACGGCGTCGGCCCGGACCTCCTGCTCGTCCAACTGGTCGCGGAGCTCCACCAACGCCTCGGTGTAGCTCACGGAGGCGGCGAACCGCGACGCCGGGTCGGCGATGGTGAAGACCCTTTTCCCCACGTCCCTCAGGCTGTCGGCCTTTTCCTTGATCTTGTTCCAAAGCGGGGGCCCCATGGGTTCCGAGTTGAGCTCGATCCGGGCACCGACCAGATGGTCCAGGAGGAAGTTTCCCTGGAACTCCATCTCGGCGTGATCCGTGGTCAGGACCAGGTGGCATTCCAGGCCGAGCTTGGCCGCGGCGGCGGCAGTCTGACGGCAGTTGTTGGACTGGATTCCGGCTCCCCAGACCAACGTGTCCGCGCCTTCCTCCAGGGCCCTGCCCAGGATGAACTCGTTGTGCCGGGCCTTGTTGCCGCCGAAGGCCAGACCGGTGCAGTCGTCCCGTTTGATGAAGATCCGGGGACCGCCCAACGCGGCACTCAGCCGCGGAAGCTCTTCCAGAGGTGTGGGCAGATGGGCCAGGGAAACCCGGGGAAGACGGTCAATCCTGGCTCGAAGTTCCTGGGGACTGATCATTTTGGGAGTCGATGGTTCGGAGTCTGGAAGCTGCGACGAAACTTTTCGTGTTGCCGGCCGAGGCGCCCGCCGACGGCCGACGCCCACTAGTTTAACAGCCCGTGGTAAAAGTCGTCACGGCATTCGACCGTCCCTGCATCCCGGCGGACTGCGTTGCGATTCGGGCACATACTCCCGGTATGCGCGCCGAATCGCGCCTTGTCCGGCGGGCGCAGGAACGGTCTCGGTGCTAACGGGAGTTTCACCACGGACTGTTAACAGGCCGTGGTGAAACTCCCCGAATCCCCGGCGGGCGCCGGTCGCGAGCCGCTATCGGGGCGCGGCCTCCCTGGCGTGGGTGTACAGCAACTTGCCCTTTTCGTCGTAGAAGGTGAAATCCATGCGGGCCCTCCCCCCGCCGGTCCGGCCGATCTTCATGAGCAGGAAACCGCCGGTGGGCTCTTCGTAGTGGTAGGGCTGTTTCACTTTTCCCTCGGGGTCCGAAGATTTGGGATCGCCCGGAAAGTACCCGATGATGGCGTTGGCGTCGATCATGGAGCCGACGGAGAATTCCTGGAAGCCGGAGGGGTGGATGGCGTGGTATTGCCAGTGGCGATCCCCGCAGATGATGACGAATCGTTCGGGAGGGAACCGGTTTTCCGTCAACCAGCGGAAGAACTCGTTGCCTTCATGGCGAAATCCTCCGGGGTTGATGTGGTTGTCCCGCTTCGAGCCACTGCCGGGTCCCACCATGGCCGTCGCGGAGAGAAGGACCTTGAACGTGGCGTCGCTTTCCAGCAGGGTCCGTTTGAGCCACTCCTTCTGCTCCTTTCCCCAGATCGTCTTTTGGGGACCGTCGGGAAAGTCGTTGGGGCTGCGGTAGTCGCGTCCCTCCACCATCCAGATCTGCAGGTCCCGGTTCACTCTTCTGGTGAAGTAGGTCACCGTATCGGACGCCTGCGGATCGACGACGGGATACTGTTCCCGGAACATCCGGACCCCCAGCTCGTGGGAAGGAGCGTGGCCGGAACCGGAGTGCTTCGGGTAGAGGTTCTCCTTGGGGTAGCCCCCGATCCTGTCCTGGGCGAAGACGCGGGCCGGGTTCACCGGATCGGAGTCGTTGAACCGGTAGTCGTGGTCGTCCTTCATCCAGTAGGTGGCCACCTGCGCGAACAGGTCCAGGAATCTTTGCTGCGAGTACTGCTCCTGGTGCTTCATCCGCAACTGGTGCTGCGTCTCCGCCCGTCCTCTCATCTGGTGACCGCTTCCGGGGCCGTCGTAATAGACGTTGTCTCCCAGTCCCACGAAGAAATCGGGCTCCAAGGCCAGGATCGTCGCCAACGCCGGATAGCCCAGCGCCTTGTCCGGTCCGCTGTAAGGTGGTTGTGAACCGCTGCCGGTGTAGTGGAATTTGCTGTAGTGCATGCAGGTGGAGAGGGCGAAGCTGTAGGAGCCCTGTCCGGTTTCCCCGCCCAGGGTGGTGAACGCCGCCGCCGCCGATTTCTCGAGACGTGACTTGTCCGGTCCGTAGGCCAGGCGGTAGTGGTAGCGGGTTTCCGGCCGCAGCCCTTCCACCTTCACCTTCACGATGTAGTCGTTTTCCGGCAGGGCGGTGAGCCATTCGGTTCGAATCGGGTCCTTGAAATCGGCTCCCATCGCCACCTCGAAGCGGCCGACCCCCTCGATGCCCAAAACTCCCGACCAGCGGCGGTCGACGACACGGTTCGTCGAGGTCAGGCGCGACTGGAGGATGGCCGACGCGTCATCCACGGCTCCCGCCATCAGACCGTGGCCCAGTTCCATGGGAAAGGGGTCGCCGGACTGGGAGAAACCCAAGGTGCCCGGGACCAGGAACAAAACCAGCGTGCAGATCCGGGCCAGGCGGCCGATTCTTTCTGTAAGTTCCTGGAAATTGGTCATTTAGTCTGGTCCGGCCTCCTTGGCGTGGGTGTAGAGCACATTGCCCTTTTCGTCGTAAAAGGTGAAATCCATGCGGGCCCGTCCCCCGCC
>JAPOYZ010000008.1 GCA_026706325.1 Candidatus Aminicenantota bacterium | reverse complement strand
TGTCCGGCGGGCGCAGGAACGGTCTCGGTGCTCGCGGGACTTTCACCACGGACTCCTAATCACAAAACCTCGGGAGCCAACGAAACGATCCTCATGAACCGCTTTTCCCTCAATTCTCTCGCCACGGGACCGAAGACGCGGGTTCCCACCGGTTCCCGCGCGTTGTTGATGACGACGGCCGCGTTCTCGTCGAAGCGGATGTAAGAGCCGTCCGGCCGCCGGTTCTCCTTGCGCATCCGGACGACCACAGCCTTCACCACCTGTCCCTTCTTCACCGCGCCGTTGGGGCTGGCCTCCTTCACCGAGGCCGTGATGACCTCTCCCAGGCTGGCGCCCCGTCCCACGTCTCCGCCCAAGGGCGAGATGCAGGAAATTCTTCGGGCTCCCGAATTGTCGGCAACGTTCAGAACGGTCTGCATCTGGATCATGATCCACCTACCCCTTGGCTTTCTCCACGACCCGCACCAGGGTCCAGCGCTTCCGCTTGCTCAGAGGCCGGGTTTCCTCGATCAGAACCTTGTCGCCGGGCCGGCACGCGTTCTCTTCGTCGTGGGCCATGAGCTTGCTGGTGCGTCGAATGGTCTTCTTGTAGAGGGGATGGGCCACCAGACGGTCGACGGCCACCACGATTCCCTTGGTCATGGAGGCGGAGACCACCCGTCCGGTCTTCCGGTTCCTCTTTCGCCTCCGCGTTTCCACCGACTCAGTCGCCATACTGCATTCCCTCGATAGACCCTGGAGCGGATTGGTCCGGGCAACTCCGCCCCGTCTCGACTCACTGCCGCTGTTGCTGTCTCTCCGCCACAATCGTCTTGACCCGGGCCAGATCCCGCCGGATCTGCCGGATCTTGGTGCGGTTCTCCAGTTGTCCCGTGGCCTTTTGGAACCGCAGCCGGAAGATCTGCTCGGAGAGCGCCTGCCCCTCCGACTCCAGGTCCTCCAATGACATTTCTCTCAGCTTGGATAGGTTCATGCCGAATCCAGCCGGGTCACGAAGCGGGTCCGCAACGGCAGTTTGTTGGCTGCCAGCCGCATGGCTTCCTTCGCCATGTCGTGGGGCAGCCCCTCCATTTCATAGAGGATGGTACCGGGCCGCACCACCGCCACCCATCCCGTGGGAGCCCCTTTCCCTTTGCCCATTCTGGTCTCCGCCGGTTTCTTGGTGATCGGCTTGTTGGGAAAGATCCGGATCCAGATCTTCCCTCCCCGCCGCACATAGCGGGTCATTGCGATTCTGGCCGCCTCGATCTGCCGGTCCGTGATCCAACCGGGCTGCACGGCCTTGAGGCCGTATTCGCCGAACGACATGGTGCTGCCGCGGAGGGCCTTGCCCGTCATTCTCCCCTTCTGCTGCTTCCGGTACTTGATCTTCTTCGGCATCAACATGACTGCAATGACTCCCGTTCAATTGGACCGGGACGATCCCTCGTCCCCGAAGACCTCACCCTTGTAGACCCACACCTTGACGCCGATGACGCCGTAGGTGGTGAAGGCTTCGGCGAAGCCATGGTCGATCCGGGCCCGCAGAGTATGGAGAGGCAGCCGGCCGTGGAGATACCACTCGGCTCTGGCGATCTCGGCGCCGTTGAGCCGGCCGCCGCAACGGACCTTGATCCCCTGGGCTCCGAATCGCACCGCGGTCTCGACGGCGCGGCGCATGGCCCTGCGGAAGGCCACGCGGCGCAAGAGCTGCTGGCAGATGGACTCGGCCACCAACTGGGCATCCGTCTCAGGTTTCTGTTCCTCCTGAATATTGATGTAGACCTCGCGTCCGGTGGCGGTCTGGAGATCACTCTTCAACCTGTCGATCTCGCTGCCTTTGCGGCCGATGATGATCCCGGGCCGAGCCGTTCTCACGATGACCGTGAGCTTGTTGGCCGCCATCCTCTCGATCTCGATGGAGGAGATCCCGGCATGGTAGAACTGCCGCTTCAGATTCTTCTTGATCTGAAGGTCCTCGTGCAGCAGATCCCCGTAGTTCTTTTCCGCATACCAGCGGGAGCGCCACGTGTTGATGTAACCCAGGCGGAACCCGTACGGATGGACTTTCTGACCCAAAATTCGCCTCCTATGACTCTCCGTCCGAAACCCGGATCGTAATGTGGCTCTGCCGCCGGCGCTCGCGAAAGGCCCGCCCCATGGGAACGGGGCGCGTTCTGAAACGCCACTTGGTCGGGCCCAGGTCGACGTAGGCCTCCTTGACGAAAAGATCGTCCACGTCGACCATCGGCTCCTTCTGCTCGGCGTTGGCGATGGCCGAACGCAGCACCTTGGAGATGGGACGAGCCGCTCTCTTCCCCGAGAAACGGAGAATGTCCAGCGCCGCCTCCACCTTCCGGCCCCGAATCAAGTCGATGACCAGACGCGCCTTCTGGGGCGACCCTTTGACGTATTTTCCCGTGGCCGATGCTTCCACTAGTTCTGCTCCGGAACCTTCGAATTCATCTCCATGACCCTACCGCATCCTGGCCATGCGCTCGGATCTGCGGATGTGTCCCCTGAAATTTCTGGTGGGAGCGAATTCTCCCAGCTTATGGCCCACGATGTTCTCGGTGATGTAGATGGGAATGAACTTCTTGCCGTTGTGAACGGCAATCGTGTGTCCCACCATCTCCGGCGTAATGGTCGACCTCCGGGACCAGGTCCGGATCACCGCCCTCTCGTTGGTCTCATTGAGGTGGCGCAGTTTCTTGACCAAGTGAGCGTCCACGAAGGGACCCTTTTTGACCGACCTGGGCATGGAGCCTCCTACTTCTTTCTCCGCCGGACAATCATCTTTCCAGTCCGGTTGTTCTTCCGGGTCCGGTAGCCTTTCGTCTTCCAGCCCCAGGGGGACGTGGGGTGCCGTCCGCCCGAACTCTTTCCTTCGCCGCCGCCCATGGGATGGTCGACGGGGTTCATGGCCACGCCTCTGACCTTGGGCCGCCGGCCCCGCCAACGGTTGGCTCCCGCCTTTCCCAGGGAGACGTTCTCGTGATCGACGTTCCCCACCTGGCCGATGGTCGCGCGGCAGAGGATATGGACCTTGCGCACTTCGCCCGAAGGCAGTTTGATCTGGGCGTATTTCCCCTCTTTGGCCAGCAACTGTGCGCTTCCGCCGGCGGAACGAACCATCTGGCCGCCCCGCCCCCGGGTCAGTTCGATGTTGTGGATCATGGTTCCCAGCGGGATGTTGGCGATGGGCAGGCAATTGCCCGGCATGATGTCCACCGTGGGTCCCGAGACCACTTCGTCGCCCACCTTCAGCCCGTTGGGCGCCAGGATGTACCGCTTCTCTCCGTCCAGATAGTGGAGCCGGGCGATGCGGGCGCTCCGATTGGGGTCGTATTCGATGGCGGCGACTCGCGCCGGCACGTCATCCTTGTTTCGCTTGAAGTCGATGACTCGATAGCGCCGCTTGTGTCCGCCTCCCCGGCGCCGGACGCAGATCTTTCCGCCGCTGTTGCGGCCGCTGATCCGCTTCTTGCCCCGGGTCAGGCGCTTGAGCGGCTTGATGTCGGTCAGATCCTCGCCGGTCTGAACGGTTCGGAATCTGGTGCCGGGCGATGTGGGTTTGTAGCTTTTCAATGGCATCGGTTCTACACCGTGTCGAAAAATTCCGGCATGTCCTGGCCGGGTTTCAGAGTCACGTAGGCTTTTTTCCAAGCGGCCCGCCGTCCCCGGTACTTGCCCATTCTCTTGACCTTGCCCCTGAAGTTGGCGGTTCGAACGGAATTGACCTCGACGTCGAAAATCCTCTGGACCGCCGCCTTCACCTGTTGCTTCGTGGCCTCGGGCCGAACCTTGAAGACCACGACCCGGCCTTCGAGCTCGTCCTTCTGAATGGCGGCCTTCTCGGTGATGTGGGGGAGCCTGAGAATATCGTAACTGCTCATGACCTCAGCAACACCTCCTGCAGTTCCAGCAACGAAGCCTTGCTGATCATCAGGACCTCGGCGTTCAGCAGGTCATAGACGTTGACGCCGAGGGCCGGAACCATCTTGACTCCCGGCAGGTTTCGAGTGCTCAGGAACAGGTTCCGGTTCTCCCTCGAATCCACCACCAGCAGCTTCCGGGTCAGGTCGAAGGCGCCCATGACGTCCATGAAGTTCCTGGTCTTGTGGCTGGACATCTCCAACGAGTCCAAAACCAGAAGGTTATCGTTCTTCAGCTTGTCCGAGAGGACCAGCTTGACGGCGCCTCTCCGCTTCTTCTTGGACAGCGACTGCGCGTAGTTTCTCGGCTTGGGACCGAAAGTCACGCCTCCCGATCTCCAGAGGGGACTCCTGATGGTCCCGGCGCGGGCCCGTCCGGTGCCCTTCTGCCGCCATGGTTTCCGGCCGCCTCCCCGCACCTCGGCGCGAGTCTTGGTGGAGTGGGAGCCCTTGCGCCGGCCGGCCAGAAAGGCGGTCACCGCTTCCCACAACAGGGACTCGGATGCCTGGTAGTCGAAGACCCGGCGGGAGAGGGGCAGTGTCTCCACCACCTCGTTGCTCAGGTTTCTGACCTGGATCTCCGGCGGCGACTCAGTCACTTCCGCCTCCCCGAACGGACGATGGTGAGGGTGTGAGCCCGGCTGCCCGGCACCGAACCCTTGACCAGCAAAAGGTGGTTCTCTTCGTCCACCTTGACCACTTGCAGATTTCGAACCGTGACCCGCTTGTTCCCCATCCGCCCGGGCCCGCGGGTCCCGGGGAATACCCGGCTCGGCGAAGCGCTCTGGCCGATGGAGCCGGGAGCCCGGTGAAACATGGATCCGTGGGTCGCCTGGCCCCCGCCGAATCCGTGGCGCTTGATCACGCCCTGGAATCCGCGGCCCTTGCTGGTGCCCACGACGTTGACGGTGTCGTCGGCCTGAAAGACCTGGTGGGCCAGAACTTCGTCCCCGACTTTCAAAGCCGTCCCTTCAGTCTCTTCGTATGCAAACTCGCGCAGGATCCGGGTCCGCGGCGAACCTGCCTTCCTCAAATGTCCCCTCACGCCCAAGGTGAGGTGCCGGGACCGGGTTCCGGGCTCGATGAGACCCAACTGAAGCGCGGAATAGCCCTCTTTCTCAGGGGTCTTCTTCTGGACCACGATGCAGGGGCCGGTCTGAAGCACCGTCACCGGAATGACCTGACCCCTTTCGTCGAAGAGCTGGGTCATTCCCACTTTCCTGCCGATCATCCCCTGGAGCATGGCTATTCCTTCTCGGCTCCGTAGGCCTTGATCTCCACGTCGATGGCGGCCGGAAGATCCAGTTTCATCAAGGCGTCCACCGTCTGCGGAGTCGGCTCCAGGATGTCCACGAGGCGCTTGTGAGTCCTGATTTCGAACTGCTCCCGGGACTTCTTGTCCACGTGGGGAGAGCGCAGCACGGTGTAGCGGCCGATGCGGGTGGGCAGCGGAATCGGTCCCGAGACCCGGGCCCCGGTGCGGCGCGCGATGTCCACGATCTCACCGGTGGAGTGGTCCAGGACCCGGTGGTCGTAAGCCTTGAGTCGGATGCGGATCTTCTCGTTGTTCATGCTCCGTACCGCCTACTCCAGGATCCGGGTGATGGTGCCGGCGCCCACCGTGTGGCCGCCTTCGCGGATGGCGAAGCGCAGGCCCCGCTCGATGGCGATGGGCGTGA
>JAPOYZ010000589.1 GCA_026706325.1 Candidatus Aminicenantota bacterium | reverse complement strand
TCATCCACCAGCACGATCATGTGCTCGAGCTGACGGACCCGGCTTTCCCGGGACGGATCGAAGAAATTCCGCGCGTTCACCGCCGAGTTGCGGTGATCCCAGAAGACGTTTCCGTGAATCTCATTGGTCCCGGACTTGGTCACCATGTTGACCTGGATGCCGCTGTTCATGCCGAACTCCGCCGAGTGGGAGTTCATCTGCGACTTCATCTCCCGAGTGGCGTTGCCGCTCAGCCGGATGTCGATCCGGGAATAGGCCGTGTCCTTCACGTCCACGCCGTCGATCATGAATCTGGACCCGTCCGGAGGGGAGCCGTAGGCATTGGTCATGCCGCCGAACAGGTCGGTGAAGATGGACGTCAGATGGCCCGACACCTTGGCGGCTCCGGCATCCAGCGACACCATGTCGACGAAGGAGTTCTCGCCTCGAAGAGGGAGCTCCTCGATCTGCTGGTTCTCGATCACCATTCCGATGTCGGCGGCGTCGGTCTTGGTCAGCGGCGCCGTGCCTTCCACCTCCACCAGCTCGGTGATCTCGCCCACCTCCAAGCCGAGATCGATACGAGCCACCTGGTCCACCTGGAGGATGATTCCCGAGATCTCCTGCTTCTTGAAGCCCACCAGCTCACCGCTGACGGAATATCGGCCGACGGGCAACAACCGGACGTGGTAGTTCCCGGAATCGTCCGAGAAGGTGCTACGGGTGAGAGCCGTGTCCAGGTTGGTGATCACGACTTCCACGCCCGGAAGCACGCCTCCCGTTTCGTCGGTCACCGTCCCCACGATTTCCGCCGTCGTCCTTTGAGCGAAGCTGCTGGTGAAGCTCAGCAGAAGGAGGATGACTGCGATTGAAAACACGTTGACGTTCTTACTCATCGCGGTACTCGGCCTCCATGGCGGGTTGGATCAGAAGTTTGTGGCCACTGAGAGACTGGGATGCGGTCACAATTCCCATCAACTGTAAGGTCTCCGCCACGAGCCGTCAATACCTGACGGTGTCAAATGGGCGCGATCTGTTCGGATTGTCGCCGTGGCGGGTTCCAGCCTGGGGGTGCTAGACTAATTGCGATTGCGCCTGTAGCTCAGAAGGACAGAGCAAGGGGTTCCTAACCCCTGAGCCGCAGGTTCGAGTCCTGCCAGGCGCAAAAACTTCGAATCAGGGACTGACTACCGCAGGAGGGTGGTTCTGTGGCTCGCAGGTTGACGCGCAAGGAGATCGTTCAAGAAGACCGAATCTACTCGGTGCTGAGCGGGATTTCCCAGTGGGCGGTGTACAACCGGACTCCATTGGTGGTGGGGTCCGGAATCGTCGTGGCGAGCCTGCTGGGATTCTACGTCTGGCAGGGCTACCAGGAAAGCGCCAACCAGGAAGCCCAGAAGCTGTTCGCCGAGGCCCTGGACACGTACCACGCCCCGGTCAAGGAACTGGCTCCCGACCCCGATTCCGACAGTGAAAACCAGAATCAGCCACCTGAGCCGCCGCCGGAATACCGTTTCGACACCGTCGCGGAACGGCGGGAAGCTGCCGAAGTGGCGTTCGAGAGAATATCAGACGACTTCTCCGGCACTCGTCTCGGTTTCTTCTCCCGGTACTATCTGGGCCTCATCGGACGCCAGAAGGAAGACGCCGGGGCAGCGCGCCAACACCTGAAATGGGTCGTGGAGAACAGCGGCGACAGCGACGTCAGGAACCTGTCGCGCAACGTCCTCGCGGACATAGCGCTGGGGGAGGAGAATCACGAAGAGGCACTGACTTACCTCCAACAGCTCCTGGGAGATCCCACGCCCCAGGTCCCGGAGCAGACGGTCCTGATGCGGATCGCCCGTACTCATGAGGCCCTGGGCAATGTCGAGCAGGCTCTGGAGAACTACAGGAAGATCACGAACGACTATCCCACCAGTTCACAGGCCGAAGAAGCCCAGTCCGAAATCGACCGCCTGGAACCGGCCCCGGTTCCGGAGGCCTGAACTCCCTGATCCGGGCCCTCAGAAGCAACGCCGGTGATCAGTATTTGAGCAGGGAGAAGATCTCCACACCGGGGACCTTGGCCCTCCCCTGCAGAAACTCCAACTCCACCAGAAAGGCCGCGCCGACCAGGTTTCCCTCCAGGCGGCGAACCAGCTCAACGGCGGCGGCTGCCGTTCCGCCGGTGGCCATCAGGTCGTCCACGATGAGGACCCGCTCTCCGGCTTCGATGGCGTCCTCGTGGACCTCGATGCGATCCTGTCCGTATTCCAGATCGTAGGCGACCTCGATGGTCTTGGCGGGAAGTTTTCCCGGCTTCCTCACCAGGACAAATCCGGCATCCAAACGAATTGCCATGGCGGGAGCCAGGATGAATCCTCTCGATTCGATCCCGACCACCTTGTCGATCCCGGCGCCGACATACGGGTCCACCATAAGATCGACGGCTTGACGCAGTCCGTCAGCGTCCTTCAACAGGGTCGTCACGTCATAGAAGAGGATTCCCGCTTTGGGAAAGTCGGGGACCTCCCGGATCTTCTTCTTCAATTCCTCCACGGCTCACCTCTCAATGGAAAAGTTCAAGAAAGGGCCCGGCGAGACTTTGTTCCACTCCAGGCCCAGAACCCGGGCAAAGAACGGCCCTGTCCGCAGTTGAGCTTCGAACTCCTTCAAGGTGGTGGCCTCGGCCTCGGCGTGGACCTCCACGTCTCCGTCGTCCCGGTTGCGGACCCAACCGGTCACTCCCAGGCGCTGGGCCGACCGGTATGTGAAATACCGAAAACCCACGCCCTGGACCCGGCCCGTCAATCGATACCGTCGAGCAGCCATGACATTCATCCGTAGTTCGCCCGCTCTTGTGTCGAGCGACCATGAGAAAAGCCTTCGGTAACCAGATTGTGTCTGGTCGGGGCGAGAGGATTTGAACCTCCGACCTCACGGTCCCGAACCGTGCGCGCTACCAAACTGCGCCACGCCCCGAGGCAGGAGAAAGGCTAATAGATAGCATATTTCAAGAGCAGGAATCCACCGATCAGGAGGACCGCGAAGACCACGGTGAGCCAACTGAAGTAGCGGTCGATGAACCGCTTGACCCCGGGACCGAACCGAAAAATGAGGGCTCCCACCAGCAGGAATCGAGCTCCCCGGCTGACGGCCGAAACCAGCAGGAAGGTCGGGAGGTCGATTCGGAAGGCGCCCGCCGCGATGGTGAAGACCTTGTACGGAAGGGGGGTGAAGCCGGCGACGAAGATGGCGACGGCGTCCCATTCCCGGTACAGGGCCTGGACCTCCAAGTACGCGCTCTGGGCGCCGTAGATCTCGATGATGGGCTGGCCCACGAGTTCGTAGACGTACAGGCCGAGAGCGTAGCCCAAGGCGCCTCCCGCCACCGACCCGACGGTACAGATGGCCGCGAAACCCAGGGCCCGGCCGGGGGCGCCCAGGGCCAGGGCGATAAGAAGCACGTCGGGAGGAACCGGAAAAAAGGACGACTCGGCGAAGGCGATCAGAAACAATATGGCGGCAGCGTAGCGCCGGTGGGCCAGCGAGAGCACCCAATCATAGAGTCCCCGGACGATGCCCAGCGCCCACGACACGACCCCCCGGGGCGTACGGTCCGTACCCGACGAGACTTTCTCCGGGAGTTCCTGCTTGCGCATATTTCACGCCCGTGGAGACGCCACCGAACCAGGTGGATTATACCCGGAACGCGCGGGTACAGTGGGTCCGGCGCGGCGGGATCGACCGGAAACGGCGTGCGGCTGGAGAGTTCGACGAGGTCACCACCGATGGCGACGGGAGCGGATCTGGAAACGATCCTCAGACGGATCGACGGCCGCGGCTACAAGGCTTACCGGGCCATCCGGGGAGCCTACGATCTGGACGGGTTCCGGCTTTCGGTGGACCACGTTCAAGGAGACCCGTTCGCCGCACCCTCCCGGCTGAGCGCGCGCGTGGAGTCAGGCCGAGCCGGATTTCCGGATTTCCTGAGCACCAGCCGGATTCGGCGCATCGCCTGGGCCGATTTCCTGACCCGGGCCTTCCACCGGGCCATCCGCGCCACCGCCGTGGGACGCCGGGGTACCGGACGCAGCGGCCTCTTCGAGATCGATCGTGGGAACCAGGAGGTCCTGGAAGCCAACAGTGTCGTCATCCACCGCGGCTTCCTGGAGGCGCGTTTCACCGCCGGACTTCCCGCAGCCGGGCGGTCGATCCGTGGCCGCCAAGCGGCTGAGATGCTGCTTTCGGAACTCCCCCGGATCGTTCGCCGGTCCCTATTCTACGCCCGGCTTCCCCGGGAGGAGCTCCGGCGGCAGGTCCGGGTCGTGGAAGATCAGGACGCGCTCCGCACCCAGCTCGAGGAGCGGGGACTCGTGGCCTTCGTGGCCAACGGGTCCTCCCTGCCCCGGCGAAGCGGCGTGGACGATCGCCCTCTCGTTCCCACTCCCGCGCAACCGGTGATCGATTTCCGGTCTCCCTCGACCCTGGAAGTCGAACTCGATAGGCCAAACGGAGGACCGGTCCGGGGAATGGGCCTGAAACCGGGCGTCACCCTCATCGTGGGAGGGGGCTTTCACGGAAAGACCACCCTGCTGAACGCGCTGGAGCGGGGGGTCTACAACCAGATTCCGGGCGACGGCCGGGAGGGTGTGGTCACCATCGACTCCGCCCTCAAGATACGGGCTGAAGACGGACGCTACGTGGAGAGGGTCGACCTGTCTCCCTTCATTCGAAACCTTCCGCTGGGCCGGGAAACGGCCGACTTCTCCACCGACAATGCGTCCGGGTCAACGTCCCAGGCGGCCGGCATCGTGGAGGCCCTGGAGATGAGTTCCCGGCTCCTGCTCATGGACGAGGACACCTCGGCCACCAACTTCATCATCCGGGATGCCCGGATGCAGGCGTTGGTGGCCAAACCCAAGGAGCCCATCACCCCCTTTATCGACAAGGTCCGGCAGATGTATCGGGACTATGGCGTCTCGACGATACTGGTCATGGGCGGGTCCGGAGACTATTTCGACGTGGCCGACTCGGTGGTGATGATGGATGAGTACCGTCCCCGGGATGTCGGCGGCCAGGCCCGATCCATCGTCGCGGCACAGCCCAGCCGGCGCCTGCGCGAGGGAGGCGACCGCTTCGGGCGGGTGCTCCAACGCCGTCCCCGGGCCCGCAGTTTCGACGCCAGGCGGGGGAGGCGAGCCGTCAAGATCGATGCCAGGGGATTGCGAAAACTCTCCTTCGGCCGCACCGATGTCGATCTGTCCGCCCTGGAGCAACTGGTGGACCCCTCGCAGACCCGGGCCATCGGGCTCGCCATCCACCATATGGCGACTCGCTGCTTCACGGACGACCTGACCCTGGAGCAGGCTCTCGCCCGGCTTACCAAAGATCTGGACGCCGGGGGGGTGGACATCCTGTCTCCGTTCAAGGTGGGCAACCTGGCCCGTCCCCGGCGCTACGAGGTCGCCATGGCCGTCAACCGGATGCGGACCCTCTCGGTCCGGACCTGATCAGAACAACAGCTTGAGGCCCAACCGGATGTGCCGCGGTTCACCCGCGGAAAGGATCCGCGCGAGAAGAGCAGCTCAAGAAGGGGACAGTCTGTTTTTTCCCAGTTTCCTTCGCCGTTTCCAGTTCTGAATC
>JAPOYZ010000232.1 GCA_026706325.1 Candidatus Aminicenantota bacterium | reverse complement strand
CTGGACGCCGGGCGTGGAGGACGATGTTTTCGAGGTGCCGATGTCCAAAGAAGACCACTACCTGAAGGGGATGGACCTTTTCGCCGATGACCGCATGGACGAAGCGGTCGCCGCCTTCGACCGGGCGCTGGAAGAGGACTCCGACTACGGCGACGCCCTGCACGCCGCGGCCATGTGCTGCTACCACAACAAGGATCTGGAACGGGCCCTCCGGTACGGCCTGCGCTACCGGGACGTGGAACCGGACAACCCGTTGGCCTACACCAGCTTGTCCATGTTCTACCACGCGAAGGGTTGGATCCAGGAGGCGGAGGACATGGGCGCCAAGGCCCAGGCCGCCGCCCTCAAACAAGCCCGGTCCTGAACTCTCAGTTCGGCTCAGGTTCGTTGGCAGTCCCGGGGACTTGTACCTATAATGTGTCCTTTCCTCCACTCGGAGCCGGCGTAGCTCAACGGTAGAGCGGCGCATTCGTAATGCGTAGGTTGGGGGTTCAATTCCCTTCGCCGGCTCCATTGTTTTCAATGGGTTGCTGCGGCCGCGGGGTCTTGGATCAACTCGGACCGAAGAAGGGGAGACGTAATGTCAGGTTGGAGCCGTTGCTGTCGATTGCTGCTGGTGCTGGCCGCCGCGGCGGGGTGCGGACCTTCCGGCGCCAAGCTGGTTTCGGTCCAGAAGATCTGGGACCAGGCTCCCCACAGCGCCTTCACCGACCTGGTCCGGTTCCAGGAACAGTGGTACTGCACCTTCCGCGAAGGGCAGGATCACACCTCCCATGACGGTTCCATCCGCGTGATCACTTCGGCCGACGGGGAGAATTGGTCTTCCATCGTCCACATGCAGCCTGAACCGGGAAACGATCTGAGGGATCCCAAGCTCGGCGTCACACCCGACGGCCGGCTGATGCTGCTGGCCGCGGAGCGGAAGTCGTTGGGCGGCGAACAGGAGGACTACAATCCCTGGGTCTCCTTTTCCAAGGACGGAAAGGAGTGGACTCCCCGGGAGCCGGTGGGCGAACCGGATTTCTGGCTCTGGAGAGTGTCCTGGCGCGAGGGAACGGGCTACGGGGCCGGTTACACGACGAGAGAAGCGTACAGCAGTCGCAACAGCCAGCAGGAATTCGCCCGGCTCTACAGAACCCGGGACGGGGTCGAGTACGAGACGCACGTGAACGTCTTCTTCAGCCGCGGCTACCCCAACGAGTCGGCCATCATCTTTCTTGAGGACGGGACCGCGGTCTGCCTGTTGCGGCGGGACGGAAAGCAGGACAACTCGGCCCAGATCGGCGTCTCGGAACCGCCCTACACGCTGTGGAACTGGAAGGATTCCGGTCAGCGAATCGGCGGTCCCAACCTGATCTCCCTCCCCGACGGGCGCCTGGTGGCCTCGGGACGGCTCTATCTTCCCGACGGGGACAGAAGAACCCTCCTCTGGTCGGTGGACCTCGAGGCCGGGACCGTCTCCGAGCTGCTTCGGCTCCCTTCCGGCGGGGATACCAGCTACCCCGGGATGGTGTGGCACGAGGGAATGCTCTGGATGAGCTATTACTCGACCCACGAGGGGAAGACGAGCATCTACCTGGCCAAGGTGGAGATTCCTCGACCTGAGCCGGTGGAAGTTTCGGGGTACTAGCCGTCGGTTCCCATCGGCGATGAAGAGGGGGACAAGGATGTCCCCCCTCCTGCTCAAAACCCGAAGGTGGCGTCGACGTTGCCGCGCAACACCTGCCGTCCCAGTTCCAAGGCTCGAACTTCCGGCCAGCCCCGATCGATAACGAATCGCTCGGCCAGCACCTTGGCCAGGGCCCTCTTGTACATGGCGAACTTGGGCAACGCGAACTCCAGCTTGTACATGTCGCTGTAGTACCCGATCTGCTTGGTGGCGGGCACGGTCTCCAGCCGGGCCGCCAGATCTCCTTCCAGAAAGGCGGGGGCGTTGGAGTACCACCAATGCCCGTGGGTCACCACGTTGGGGAAAATCCAGGCGTAGCTGGTCAGCTCCTGATTCGTGACGCTGGCCAGCACCGAGATGGGGAAGGTCACCTGGGGAAAGGCGTTGAACAGTTCGCGGTACTGAATCAGGGAGACGCGGCTGTCGTACAGGTCCTGCCCCTGGAAGACCCCGGCCTCGTAAACACCCCGGTTGACCCCGATCATCAGGTCGAAGGGCAGCCGGAACTCGGCACAGAATTCGGCCAGAGTCCAGAAGACGAAATGGGACAACGATCGCCGCGAGTGGAGGCCGCCGTCTTCTCTACCCAGCAGAATGCGGTCCAGAGCGGCCGCCGCCTCTCGCTCGGAGATCTTCGCAGGAGTGAAGTCGGGCGGCAACGAGATCGCGGCCGCTCGGGCGTTGCGGGAAGCGAAATGCCGGAAGAGGGAGCCGAGGGCTCTCCGCAAGCCTGCGGGGTCGTGGACGGAGACGCCTGCCGCTTTTTCCAGGCGCCCCCGCACGGCAGGATCGGCGAGGCCGAACACCAGATCGTCGGTCCTGAGACAGGGGATGTACAGTTCGGTGTCGAACCCCTCCAGGGGATCGTCGAAGTCGCTGGTCAGGAACACGCGCCGGAGCCGGCTCCTCCGGAGCACGTCCTGTTCCCAGGTCGCCGAGGACATGAGAGACTCAGACGTATCGTAGAGCGCCTCCCAGTTGTCGGGCGTGATCCGGTCGCCGTCGAAGCCGAGCAGCGACTGGGCCATCTCCACCAGCCAACTGTACTGGACCGTATTTTCCACCGGCCCCAGGTGGGCGATCAGCCGCCGGGTCTTTTCCCTGGGTCCGGCCCCCGGCTCTTCGATCTCCTCCCGGGGCATGCCGGCGGAGTGCGCCAGCTCCGTGTAGTAGTGATATCCCAGGATGTCGGCCAGCGATTCGGCGGCGGGCCGGTGAGGGTCGATGTGGGTGTGGGGATCGATAAGCCACATCGAGTCCAATTGCTGGAAGATCCGGTTTCGCAGTTCCAGGGACATGATGGTTCGACTCGGCCGGGGCCATTCTCCAACGGGTCCGAAGGATGGGGTCGCAGGTCAGCCTGACGGGGCGGTCCCCGTTATTCCAGATACAGAAATTCGTTCGTGGCAAACAGCGTCTGGCAGAGGTTGGACAACGCCGCCTCGGACGCCTTCTCCGGAGTGGCATTGGCAAAACGGTAGTTCCGTTCCTGCTTCCGCAGATGATCCCGGCCGATCCGGACCTCCTCCGGCTTGGGTTGACGTGAAAGAGTCAGGAGATAGGCCATCCGGACCCTCTCTTCGGGACTCTCGCCGGCCAGATCACGGACCCTCCGGGCCAGATGGCCGGCCTCCTCCACCAGAAACGGATCGTTCATGAGAGTCAGCGATTGGATCGGCGTCACCGAGTTCACCCGGCGGGTGCAGTTGACCGTGATCTTGGGGTAGTCGAAGGCCTCCAGGAAATTGAGCGGGTAGTTTCTCCGGGCCAGAATGTAGAGGCTGCGGCGCAACGGGTTCCGGATGTCCGGTTCCTCACCCGCCACGGTCTGCAGTCCCGACGCATCGAACTCCAGCAACGCCGGCGTCCCGCCCCGACTCCGGTCCAATCTTCCGCTGGCCGCCAGGATGGCGTCGCGGATCGTCTCCGCCTCCAGGCGCTTCAGGTTCATGCGCCAGAGGAGCAGGTTCTGCGGATCGACCGTCTCGCCGGTCGCGCCGTTCGGTTGCCGCAGCGCCTGCCGGTAGACGCTGGAAGTCATGATGGTTCGGATCAGCCGCTTCACGGACCAGCCGTTTTCCATGAAGTCCACCGCCAGCCAGTCCAGCAGCTTGGGATGGGTGGGCAGGGAACCGTTGCGGCCGAAGTTCCCGGGAGTGGCGACGATCCCCCGCCCCATCAGGTGATGCCACACCCGGTTGACCATGACCCGGGCCGTCAGGGGATGGTTGCGGCTGGTCAACCACTTGGCAAAGCCCAGGCGGTAACCGCTGGTTTTACCCCGGGCCTCTCCGGGTTTCCGGATCGATTCCTCGCCGGGCGGGCTCAGGACCGCAAAGCCGCCCGGCGTGACCCGGGGTCCCGGAGACTCGATGTCCCCGCGCTGCAGCAGACGGGTCACCGGGGGAGGCCCGACGTCGAACAGCGCCTGGATCCTGTTGAAGCTGCGCCGATACCCCTCGAGGGTATCGATTTTTTCGCGCAAACCGCCTGCTTCCGCCTTGTGCTCCTCGGAGAGGCTCTTGTCGACCTCCTCCGGCTTTACCTCCAGCAATGTTGCAAACTTCTTCGCCAGGTATTTCTGAATCTCGCTACGCTTCTCTTCGGGCGTCTGCCACGCCGTCTTCACGTCAGAGCGGATCTCATCGGAGACCGGCTCCAACTTCCGGTCCAGCAGCATCTCCTCGTAAGGCTTGCGCAGGGCGTCCAGCTTTTCCTTCAGCTTCTTCTGCGGCGCGTCGATCTCGGCGTTGTGCCGCTCGATGGCCTCCTGGTCGGTGCGGGAGACGTCGGGCAGGAAGCGGTCCTTGGGCTGCTTCCAACGCATGGGATTGAAGGCGGGGGTGAAGACGGCCATCAACCGGTAGTAGTCGCGCTGGGGAATGGGATCGAACTTGTGGGAATGGCAACGGGCGCAGCCGGCGGTGAGACCCAGCAATCCGGTGGAGACCCGCTCCACCAGATCGAATATGACCGAGTACCGTTCGCCCGGGAGATTGACGATGTCCGAGTCGGTCCGGTCCATGCTGCTGCGCATGTAGCCGGTGGCGGTCAGGAGCCGGACCATCTCCGGCGTGTATTCCTGGGCGGACCGCCAATCGACCAGCTCGTCACCGGCGAGTTGTTCAGTCAGGAAACGGTCATACGGCTTGTCTTGATTGAGGGCCTCCACCACCCAGTCCCGGTACCGCCAGATCCCCTCGAAGAGGTTGGTGGTGTGAAGATCGTTGTCGAATCCGGTGATGTCGGTGTAGCCCATCAGATCCAGCCAGTGGCGGCCCCAGCGCTCCCCGTAGTGGGGCGACTCCAGGAGCCGGTTCACCAGCCGTTCGTAAGCGTCCGACCGGGTGTCCGAAAGGAACTTCTCCATCTCCTCCGGAGTCGGAGGCAGGCCGGTGAGATCGAAGTAGGCGCGCCGCATCAGGGTCGGCCGCGACTCGTCGGGAGAGAGGCCCAGACCCTCGGCTTCCAGCTTGGCCAGGACGAAGGAGTCTATGGGAGTGCGCACCCGATCCTGCCCCTGGACATCGGGAATCGGAGCGGCCTCCGGCTTCCGGAAAGCCCAGAAACTCCGGTCCTCCTCGGTGATGGGAGGCGCTTCCGCGAGGCTGAAGGCCTCCCGCTCCTCAGTGATGAGATCGGGTCCGAAGCGGGAGGAATCGATCCAGGACCGAAGAGTGTCGATCTCTCCTTCGGTGAGGGGGGACCCAACTCCAGGCGGCGGCATGCTACCGGCGGAGACCATGCGGATCAGGATGCTCAGCTCGGACGCCCCCTCCACCACGACGGGTCCGTTTTCACTGCCCTTGAGGGTGGCCTCCAGCGTCCGCAGATCCAGGCCACCCGTTGGGGGTTCCTGACCGTGGCAGGCGAGGCACTTGGCTTCGAAGATGGGCAGCGCCTGGTGGTTGAACCGCTCCACCTGATCCGCAGTCAGGACGGGCTGGACCTTCTCGTGAG
>JAPOYZ010000166.1 GCA_026706325.1 Candidatus Aminicenantota bacterium | reverse complement strand
TGGGGAATCGTGGTGGGCCGGATCATCTTGTTCTTGACGTGGTTCCGCAGTTCCCCCTCTTCCATTTCCAGGTGGACCCAACGAAGGATGGAAGGCAGCGTCGCCTCGGTGCACACGTTGGAGATGGAGTAACTCATTCCCAGATTGGCGCTCACGGTCCGGTTGAACGTGCCGTCGAAGACGCTGAAGACATCGGTGGTCGCTCCGCCGATGTCCACGCCCACCACGTTGATCCGCTGCTGTTCGGCAATCCTCTGGAGGATGTTCCCCACCGCACCCGGCGTGGGCATGATGGGGGCGTCAGTCCAACGGATCAGCCGGTCGTAACCGGGGGCATGGGCCATGACGTGCTCCAGAAACAGGTCATGGATCCTGTCCCGGGCCGGTCCCAGATTCTCCCGTTCCAGGACCGGACGCAGGTTGGGAACGATGGAGAGCTGGACCGATTCGTCGAACGTCTGCTCCACCAGCGGCGCCGCGTTCTGGTTCCCCGCGAAGATCACCGGCATCCGGTACTCGGCGCCGAAGCGGGGCTGGGGCCGGGCCGGCGCGATGAGCTCGGCCATCTGCACGACGTGGCGGGTGGTTCCGCCGTCGGTTCCGCCCGAGATCAGCACCATGTCGGGCCGCAGCTCCCGGATCCGGTGGATCTGCTCGTGGGGAAGGCGGCGGTCATTGGAGGCCAGAACGTCCATGACGATGGCGCCGGCCCCCAGGGCCGCCCGCTTGGCGCTGGCGGCGGTCATCTCCCGGACCACCCCGGCCACCATCATCTGGAGGCCACCGCCGGCGCTGGAAGTGGAGATGTAGAGGTCGCATCCTTCGCCGCCGGTCGCCGGCCGCAGGATCCGGCCCGCATCGTCAATGAGACGGCGTCCGGCCATTTCGGCCACTTCGGCGACTGCGTTGACGACCCCCAGGGTGACGTCGGCCGCCGGTTCCTCCACGGTCGTGGGGGCCTCGCCCCGGTGGGTCTGCCGGTATTCTCCGTCGACCTTCCGGATGAGGATTGCTTTGGTGGTGGTGCTCCCGCAGTCGGTGGCCAGGATCACGTTGACGGAGTCGGGATCGATCTGCTTCATTTGCCGGCCGAGTCGAGTTCTTCGATCCGGCGACAAAGATAGTCCACCGAGCCCCGATGCTCAAGAAAGGCGGCCAGGTGCCGGTGCCCGTGGGACTGGGTGAGCCCCGAGACCACGGGCGAAAGGAAATGCAAGAGCTGGGAACCCAGGAAGTTGAGGGGCCGGGACATTTCAAGAAACATGAGAGCCGGCGTCGCCAGCCCGCGGCGCACCAGCTCCCGGCAGATCCCATCGGCCACCTGGCGCTGCTCGTCCGTGGGTTGGAATTCGGTTGGCGTATCTACGGCAAAGGCGTGCCGCCAACCCTTTCGCGGCCTTCCCTCTTCTCTTTTCGCCAATCTGAGACTCCCAGGAATTATAACCCGAATTCCCCGGAACTTGAGAATCGCATCCAGGCTCTGCATGCTTTACACTGCGAGGGCGGCTGCTACCGTACACCGCTTGATCGGAGAGTGAGGACGCCGGGATCAGGCTCCCGTACTCGCAAGGAGAAACGATATGAAACTAGCCACCTGCAGCCTGGAGGACCGGTCCTTCGTCGCCGTAGCCACGGACGACGGACGGGTCGTGGATCTCGCTGCCGCCGACGCCGAGCTGGCCCGCAAGGAGGAGAGGGCTCCCCACGCATTCTTCCGCGACATGATCGGCTTTCTGGAGCATGGGAGCCAAGCCCGGGAGGCTGCCGACAAGGCCGTCCGGGAAGGCCTGGACGGATCCGCTGTGCACCCCCTCTCCGGCGTGCGCCTGCGGGCTCCGGTGCCGATGCCCCGGAAGCTCTTCTGCCTCGCCGGCAACTTCCAGGACCACATCGAGGAAGGCGGCGGGAAGATGGACTCCCAGGACAAGGAGACCCCGCGCTTCTTCATGAAGCCCGCCAGCACCTGCGTGATCGGCCATGGCGACAGCATCCGGATTCCTCCCGTGGCCCGGGCCATGGACTGGGAGGGAGAGCTGGCCGTGGTTCTCGGCCGGCGGTGTAAAAGTGTCTCCCGGGACCAGGCTCTCGACTACGTCGCCGGATACACCATCATGAATGACGTGTCGGAGCGGAAGCTCAAGATCTGGCCCCGGAGTGAGGACCGCCCCCAGGACAGGTGGTTCGATTGGCTCAACGGGAAGTGGCTGGATTCCGCCGCGCCCATGGGACCCTGGATCGTCACCACCGACGAGATCCGGGACCCCCAGACCCTGATGATCAGCACCTACGTCAACGGAGACAGAAAGCAGCACAACAGCACCAGTCAGATGCTGATTTCCGTGGCCGCGCTCATCGAGTACATCTCGGCCATCGTCATGCTGGAGCCGGGAGACGTGATCAGTACCGGCACCGTCTCCGGCGTCGGAAACGTCACCGGGGAATACCTCAAACCGGGAGACCGGGTGGAGGTGGACATCTCGAGAATCGGCCTGTTGTCGAACCCGGTCGCCGCCAGTTCCAGCTGACCGTCCGCCGAAAAACCGTTTTTCAATCCTGATTCGCAATGAGGTAAGGCTATTCATGGCTCGATATATCGAAATCACTCTCAAGAAGCGCGGGATCAGTTGCGTCGCCCGTCTCCTGGACGAGAAGGCGCCCCGGACCTGCGAGGCGGTCTGGAATGCCCTTCCCCAGCAGGGAGAGGTGTACCACGCCAAGTACGCAAGCAACGAGATCTACATCCTGGTTCCCGGCTTCGCTCCCGAAGAGCCGGGTCCCGAGAACTGTTCCATGGTTCCGGCGGCCGGAGACGTCATGTATTTCACGCTGGGGCCCGGCCTCCAACTGCCGGTCCGGTCCGATTCGGGGGCTCCGGTCATCGACCTGGCCGTATTCTACGACCGGGACAATCTGCTCCTCTCACCCAAAATGGGGCCGACGCCCGGAAACGTCTTCGCTACCATCATCAAGAACCGGGACGGCATACGCGACGGGGGCAACAGCGTTTGGCGCGAAGGGGCGGTGGGAGAAATGCTCTGCTACAGCCGCCTCGAGGGAGACGCGTTGCGGGCCTGGGGCATCGAGCCGTAGCCGGCGGAATTCAGAATCGCATCTGCCGGGCCGTCCGGCCTCAGACGTGGATTCCGGGCCAAGCCTGTCGAATCCGCTCTTCCAGAATCGACTCCGGCGCCGGGTTTTCCAGCCGCAGCCGGGCCGTCGCATCCGTGTCCAGAGCGTCCCGGGGTGCCAGGCCCACGATCTCCGAGGAGGAGACCCGCGTGCCCATTGCGCGGGCAAGCCGGTCCGTAGCTTCAAAGAGCCGGACCAGGGAAGTCCTGCGATAGTCGGTGAGATTGGTGCTGACCTGCGCCTGATTCCGGCTCCCGATCCACAACCCCAATGCCTTGACGCCGGGCAGCCCCCCGTCCCGTTCCCGGATCCGGGCAGCCACATTGCGGGCCGCGGCCGGATCCGGATCTTCGAGGAACATGTTGTAGGCAATCAGGTAGTCCCGCGCTCCGACGCAACTGACACCGGCCGTCGGATGAGGGCGCGGCGGGCCGAAATCGGGCGTCCAATCCGGGTCGCCGGCCATGCGCCGGCGTAGCGCCTCCAGACCTCCCCGCCGCAGGTAGGCCAGGGATCTCCGCGTCCGTTGGGTCGCGGCCCGCTCATAGAGATAGACCGGGAGTTGGATCTCTTCCGCCAAGGCTTTTCCCAGGCGGCGGGCGCTCCGGATGCAGTCGGACATGGAGACTCCCCGGATGGGCACGAACGGAATGACGTCCACGGCGCCGATTCTGGGATGGACGCCCTGATGGCGGGAAAGGTCCAGGAGGTCGACGGCCCGGCGGCACATTGCGGCCGCCGCCTGTTCAAGCCCCGGAAGCGAGCCCGCCAACGTGAAGACGGTCCGATGGTGGTCGACGTCGGCGTCCCAGTGGAGCAGAGCGGCGCCGGGCGGTACCGCGGCGGTCCTGGCCAGTTCGCGGAGGCAGGTCTGGTCGCGGCCCTCGCTGACGTTGATGACGCACTCGGCCAGCGGGAACGACGCCTTCCCATCACGGTCGTCGTGTTGCAGATTGCCGCTGGGGAGGATCAACTGAAGAAGGCCAACTTCCCCAAGAGGGCCAGAGCTGCATACGCGGCCCACTCCAGACGAGCCACCCGCTTGTCCAACCCTGCCAGGTTCGCTTTCACGTCATCAACGGCGGCTCTGGTGGCCAACTGCTCCGGGATCGGAACGGCCGCAGCAGCAGCCTTGGCCTTGTCGTCAGGGGTGCCGGCGGCGAGAAGCGCCTCGTAGAGTTCGCTTACGATGTAGCTCACATCAGGTCTCCTTCTCGGAGAGTCACCAGGGACCGTGCGATACGCCGCTTCCGATCCCAGGCTCAATTTCCAGTATACGGACTTCGATCAATTTAGCCTGCGTTTCTGACCAGGGGGCGGGCTGAAGGGGGGACGACCGTGTCCTCTAGTCCCCTGGTCGGCGCCTCAAAGACGCCGATCCAATCGGCGGCAGGGATGCCGCCGCTCCCGGAGTTTCGCCCGGCAACGTTACGCGGGCTACCGTCAAGACCAGGATTCGTCCCGCGCGGCCGTCCCGCTTGAGGACCTTGCAAATCTCACGGACGGTGGCGCCCGTGGTGAGGATGTCGTCCACCAGGACGAGATCCTCACCCCTGAGTCGCCGCGCCTGCCGGAGGCGGAAGGCGTTGCGGACATTTCTCCTTCGAGCCTTCAGGTCGAGTCCGGACTGGGGCAGCGTCGGACGCGACCGGCGAAGACCCCGGAACAGTGGCAGGTTCAGTCTTCTGCCCAGGGTTCGAGTCAAGAGGAGCGTCTGGTCGAATCCCCTTTTTCTCAGGCGCCGAGGATGGGAGGGGACCGGCACCAGGCAGGACGGGGTGAAGGGATTGGGCCGCTTGCGGTAGGCTTCCTCGAGAAGGCACGCCAGAGGATGCGCCAACCGGCGGTGGCCGGAGAACTTGAAGCGATGAATCAACTTCCTCAGGGTTCCCGTGTACGGTCCCCACGCCCGGGTCGAGTGATGGAAGGGTCGCATCCCCCGGCAGGACGCACAGGGGTCGGGAGCTCCTGGATCCGTCTCCCGATTCGGAAGCGGCGAATCCCTGGCAGGTGCAGGCCCGCCGCAGTTCGGGCAGAGCGGGTTCCGGAACCGGGGTAACTCCAGGAAGCATTCTCCACAAAGGGGAATGGCGTCGGGATTGGCGACCCAGCGGCCGCAAAGCACGCAGCTCTGGGGAAAAAGGAGGACTTGGAGCCCTTGCCAGATGCGCGCCCGCAAAGTGAGCCCCGGAACGGAAGACACACTTATCGAAACGTCCGATCCGGAGATACCGCGAAGAGAATCAGGAATCCCCCGGGGCGTTCGTCAGGAGAGCCGACCCGACTCCTTGAGTTCCTGACAACGGACGCAGAGAAGTGCCCAGGGCACGGCCTCCAGCCGCCGGCGCCCCACGGTTTCGCCACAGTGGGTGCACTCACCATAAGAGCCGTCCTGGATTCGATCCAGGGCCTCCTCAACCAGGATGATCAATTGCCGTTCCAGGTTGCTGAGGCTGAACATGAACTCCTTGGTGTAGGACTTGGTGGCCCGATCCGCCATGTCCATGGCCTCGGCTTCACT
>JAPOYZ010000542.1 GCA_026706325.1 Candidatus Aminicenantota bacterium | reverse complement strand
CGATTCGTGTTCCTGCGGTCGTGGGTTTGCCTGCCGCTTCCTCCAGCTTCACCTCACGGCTACGCCTTGCGGTTCGGCTAAGGTTGGCTCCATCACCTCCTTTGGGATCTTTCATCCCTTAGAGACAGCCCATGTCGGGCACACGAGGGGGGACTACCGTCCCCCCTACCCCCCTGTCGGCGACAGGAAAGTCGCTCCTTTGGCGACAGGAAAGTCGCCTCCCATGCGGCTACCGGGGCATCCCCTGAATATAGGTGCTCACCCCCTGCGTGAAGTCGTCCTCGACCTGCTCGGTGAAGGGAGTGACGCGGCCCGGTTCGTAACCCCCTTCCGAAAATGCCTGCCGGGTGGGCAGATATCCCAGGAAACCATTCGTATAGCCGGCAAAAAACGTGTAGGGAAAAGGCGAATTGTTGCGGACGTTGATGGCGATCTCACAGAACAGCTCGACCGGTGCCGACCAGATGACGAGATCCCGGTTGATCTTCAGGAAGCGCACCGGCACGCGAACCAGGCTCGCTCCGGTGTCCGTCACACGAAGGTATTGGGCCAACTCCTCGACCCATCCAAATCCTTCCTTGCGGGGACTCTCGATGACGGTCTCTCCAGTCCACAGGACCACCTTTGAGGTGCCGCTCGTCAGCGAGCGGTTGGCCTGCAGGATCCGGTCCCCCAGCAACACGTTGAACTGGGTGATGTGGCCTCTCTTGAAATTCGGACGAGTGCTGTAAATGGGTGCGATATTTCCGGCCGCCCCGTTGACGTACAGCATCGGGGCGCCCAACTCTTGCTCCACGTACTCGGCCACGATCCCCTGGGCATCTCCACTGATCAGGAGATTCTCGGACCCGAGAACGGTCCCGTGCATGGCGTAGATGGCAATCAAACCCAGCGGCGAACCGTCCGGCCGGTCCAGCCGAATCAGCCCGATCTGACGGTCCACGGGTCCGTCCGGGTTCATTCCCAAGGAGGCGCTCCCGTCAACGTCGATGGCGCGCCGGTTGATATTCGCCATCGAGTAACCGGTCGTCACCCCCAAGCGCGCCGGCTCCAGTTTGGAGCGAGCTTCCCGAACACCCTCGATCAATCGGCTCTTCACCCACTCCGAATACTCGGGGTTGGGCTCGTGCAAATACCGGTTGGGCAGCATGATCTTGACGATTCCCGGCGAACCCACCTCCGGGGCCGAGTGGGTGTGAGTCAGGGTCCACCACACCTGCTCGGAGTTGATCCCCGTCTCATATTCCAATTCCCTGCAAAACCGCTCGTAGAAAGCGGGAGAAATGGCGGCCAGATCCGAGGAGACGAGAAAGAACTGCATCTTCCCGTCATCCATCGCGGCAATCCGATGATAGAGGCGGTCGTGGACACCCTCGGACCGTCTCGGACCATAGCCCAGCAGCCACTGAGGCGTTTCCGGAGTGATATCCACCTTGACGCAGGAGGCCCGAAAATCCCCGGAGCCCGCTCCAACCAGGGTTCCCAGCGAAGCCACAACGAACATGAGAACCAAGAATCTGACCCCGCCAACCTCCTTCAATTTGGGGCTCTGTCCCGCCATAATGCCCTCCCACGTCGAAACGGCGCGTTCCGTCCTCATTCAATCCCCGCCGGAATCCTAACCTTCCGCCGGTCCACGCCGCCCCGGGTGGAGTGGATGGAGACCTCAGCCTCTACCGACTCGACGTCCTTGAGCCGGACTTTCCAGGCCACGGTCCGGTTCTCCGCCGGGTCCAGCCAACCCGCTTCGATGTCCTTGCTGCGGAGCGACGGCTCCAGGACCCGGACCTGTCCGCTCTCCACCAGTTCGTCGTCGAACTCGATCCGGGCCGTGTCCGGCTTCACGATCTTGACCAGCCGGGCCTGGACCAGGGCCGTGGGCAGATGGCCCACGTTGCGGTAGGTGAGTTCGATGGAATAGTCCCCGGGAGCCAGGGGCCTCACCCGGACCCGTGAGATCCGGACCTGCGGCAGTTGCTTGGCCAGGAACAGATTGAACCGGGTGCTCTTGCTGGCCCACTCCTCGAGCAGGTCCACGGGCGGATTCCAAAATGCGAACTTGGGAGTAAACCCGCCGATCTCCACCTCTCCCAACTGGGGATGCGGGATCTTCTTCCAGGGGATGAACTCCTTGCCGCCGCGCTCCCGGTCGTTCCAGACCAGGGCGTCGTAGTCGTCCAGCCTGCCGTCCCCGTCGTAGTCCTCCTGCCGGCCGATGTTCCAGAGCTCGTCGTTGTACCAGATGGAGCCGAAGTAGGAATACCCGAAGTCGGGCCCGTGGCCGAACAGGGGGATGGGCCGGCTCGGTTCCCCAGTGATGACATGGAAGGGATGGACGTTCCGATAATCCTCGTAGACGTCGCCGGCCCAGGGATATCCGGAAATCGCCTTCGCCTGTTTGTCCAGGTAGACATACCACTTGAGGTCCTCAGGGGCCATGCTCTCCTGGCTGCGGCTGGTGGAGGGGGGACGCAGGTGCATGGCCATGGGCGTGTCCATGGACTGGCCGATGGCCACGTTGGGATGGGTCAGCAGGAAAAGGACCACCGCCCGCGTCTCCGGCTCGGACAGCGGGTATTCGCCCGCCCCCACCTGGGTGAATCCCCGCTCCGTGGCGTCCCGTCCCGGTTCGGGCCTCCAGTTCTCCGGGTAGTTTCGGTGCAGGTCCAGACCGCCGATGCCGTCCTCGTTGAACTTGCCGTCCCCGTCGTTGTCCACGCCCTCCGGGTCGACCTGCCAATCCCCCTCCCCCTCGGGCACCATCTTCATGAGCCGGTCCGGGTCTCTCGGGTCCCGGATGGCGTTTCCCTTCCCCTCTCCCACGTGGCGGCGCATCTGCAGCAGGAAGCCGTCGCCATCCAGGTCCTCCCCGGGCTCCTCGTCCAGGAGGCCGTCCCGGTCCGTGTCGTGGGGACGGACCGAGCTGCGATTTGTCTGGGCCGTGAGCAGGAAGAGCTCGGCGCCGTCAGGATTGTTCACCGGGCGCAGGTAGAAGGCCTTGGTGTCCACCAGGTGGGTGATCTCGGGGTCCTTTCCATAACTGGTCACCAGCAGGTGAATGAGCTGGACGATGGAGACGGAGCTGGCGGTCTCACCCGAATGACGCCCACCCTCGGCGAACATGGCCGGTTTGTCCGTGTCGTTGCCCGTCTCCCGGTTGGTGACGGTCACCTGCCAGATCTCCCGTCCCTCGAAGCTCCGGCCCACCGAGTAGAGTTCCAGGATCTGCGGATACTCGCGAGCCCACTTCCGGAGGAACCCGTGGATCTCGCCATAGGTGGGATAGTGCCGGAAGTCCAGTTCCCCTTCCTTCAGAGGCTCCACTTCCGGGTAGTGGACCCGGGGGAAGAAACTGGGACCGTCCCGTTTACCCCCGACCCGGTAGGTCTCCGCCCCCTTCTCTTCGACGGCTCCAGGTTCGGATTGAGGCTGGAGGGCGAACCCGGCGCTCGCACATGCCGCTGCCAGAAACGGGGCGGCGATCCAGGTCAGGTTCTTCCGTTTCCACTTCATCCCGAACGACCTCCGCGGCCAAGATTGGCTGCACGGCATCATGCGCCGGTGTGCGGCCGGAACCGGTTCAGTTTCCTTCGCCGGCTCCGCCAATTCAAGAACACCCGTTCGTCCCGTTTTGACCAGTAGAGGCTGGATGGATAGACTCGCCCTCCGTTCCTGCCAGGAACACAAGGAGGAACCGGATGATGAGAGCATACCTGCTCGCGGCTTTGCTGTTCACGACCCAACCGTTGGCCGCCGGCGGTGATCACAAGACCAAACCCCTGGACGTCGGAGACCGCTTGGAGCTCATGGTGGACGACTACTTGATCAACTCCATGACCGGTGACGTGCGGCTGGAACTCCAGACCCCCACCTCCGGCGGAAAGGTGCTCGACTTCGACAAGCCTTGGGGGGGCACGACCTGCTTCTACACCTCGGTCGTTCACGGCGACGGCCTCTACCGCATCTATTACCGGGGCCACAGCCTCACGAGATCCGCAGCCCCGTCCCTTCTGGAACCGGGGGAGACCATGGTCCCCGAACATCCCGAAGTCACCTGCTACGCCGAGAGCCGGGACGGCCGGACCTGGACCAAGCCCGCGCTGGGCCTGGTGGAATTCAACGGGTCGAAACAGAACAACATCATCTGGGACCAGTTCGGCAACCACAACTTCATGGTCTTCCTGGACACCAATCCCAAGACTCCTCCCGAGGAAAGGTACAAGGCGTTGGCGTCAGGACAACCCAACCACCCGTTGAAGCGGATGGTGGGAATGGTTTCGCCCGACGGGATCCACTGGAAGCCCATCCGTGAAGAGGCCATCCTGACGCAGCCTCCCACGGATTGGGGAGGAGACGAGATCTTCTGGGACGGGTTCCGGAATGAGTACGTCGCTTACCTCCGGGTCTGGTATCCACCCCGCCACACCGGCTCCGGCGAGCGCCGGATGCCCACGATCCGGGCCGTCGCCCGGGCCACCTCGCCCGATTTCCTGAACTGGAGCAAGCTGGAGGACATCGAGCTGGGGGAGGGTCCCCGGGACCAATTCTACACCAACGGAATCACGCCCTACTTCCGGGCGCCCCACATCTTCCTGGGCTTTCCCAAGCGTTTCGTTCCCTGGCGGACCCGGATTCCCGACGCGCCCGAAAACGGGGTTTCCGAGACGGTGTTCATGACCAGCCGCGACGGTCTGAACTGGGACCGCAGGTTCCCTCAAGCCTTCATTCGGCCCGGCCGCGAGAAGAGGAACTGGTACAACCGCACCAACATGACGGCCACCGGAGTCGTCTCCACCGGAGACGACGAGATTTCCCTCTACGTGCTCCGCCACTACAAGTTTCCCAGCATCCACATGGAGCGGATGGTCCTGAGGACCGACGGGTTTGTCTCGCTCAACGCCGGCTATCGCGGAGGCGAAGTGGTGACCAAGCCACTGACCTTCGAGGGGAGCAACCTGATGCTCAATTTCGCCACGTCGGCGGCGGGCAGCATCCACATGGAGATCCAGGACGAAACGGGACGGCCGCTTCCCGGTTTCGCACTGGAGGAATCCCCGCTGGTCTGGGGAGACGAGATCGAGCACACGGTGCGCTGGAAACGTCCCCACTCCGGCGCTACGACGGACGAGCCCCTGAAGCGGATCGCGGGCAAACCGGTCCGGCTGCGGCTGGTGATGAAGGACGCCGACCTGTTTTCGCTACGGTTTCAGTGACTCGGGTTTGCTTCGCAGGCCAGCCGATGCTCTGGGCTATGCGCCTGACGTTCCCGCGAATCGGATCTCAAAGATTTTGAAATGGCAAGACAGGAGGAAGGCCCCGGCATAGCCTGTCCTGTATTCCAGGAAGTAAGTACTTGGGGAACGGACCCTATCTCTTCCTTGTGCGCCCTTCCATAGGTTCCATCTCAGGCGGCATCTGCATTCTTGCGCCTCTCTTGCGCTAAGTCGTACGCCGCTTGAAGCCGCATCCAGTGATCCGCGTTACTCCAACCGATTCTTTCCAGTGCCAGCGCCATTCTTGGCGAAATTCCGATACGGCCATTGAGCAACCTTGACAATGTGTTCCGCGCTACGTCGAGACGGCGGGCACACTCCGTTACAGTCCAGCGAACCTCTTTGTCTTCCAGAATGTCGCGGATCATCTCGCCTGGGTGTGGCGGGT
>JAPOYZ010000390.1 GCA_026706325.1 Candidatus Aminicenantota bacterium | reverse complement strand
CGGCGGGCGCAGGAACGGTCTCGGTGCTCGCGGGACTTTCACCACGGACTGTTACTCGAACGCCGGGATTCCGGTGATGGACTGGCCCAGGATCAGGGTGTGGATGTCGTGGGTTCCCTCGTACGTCGAAACCGTTTCCAGGTTCGACATGTGGCGAAATACGGGATACTCGGACAAGATGCCGTTGGCGCCCAACAGGTCCCGGGCCAAGCGCGCGATCCGGAGCGCGACGGCGACGTTGTTGCGCTTCGCCAGCGAAATCTGTTCGTGCCGGCACTTGCCTTGATCCATGAGTTGCCCCAGCCGGTACGTGAGAAGCTGGCCCTTGGTGATCTCGGTCAACATGTAGACGAGTTTCCGCTGGACAAGCTGGTGGCTCGCAATGGGGCGGCCGCCGAACTGGCATCTTTCCAGCGTCCAGCGCCGGGCGGTTTCGTAGCAGGCCATGGCCGCCCCCAGAGCCCCCCAGGCGATGCCGTACCGGGCCTTGTTCAAGCACATGAGGGCGCTCTTCAGACCGGTCGTCCCGGCCAGGAGACGGTCTTCGGGAATCCGGCAGTCGTCCAGGACCAGCTCCGAGGTGACCGAGGCCCGCAACGAATGCTTGTGGCGGTAGTCCCTGGCGGTGAAGCCGCCGTCGGAGCGTTCCACCAGAAACCCGCGGATACCCTCTCCTTCCAGGCGCGCCCAGACGATGGCCACGTCGGCGATGCTGCCGTTGGTGATCCACGCCTTGTTTCCGTTCAGCACGAACCCGCCGCCGGCCCGCCTCGCCCGCGTCCGCATCCCGGCCGGATTCGATCCGAAGTCGGGTTCGGTGAGGCCGAAGCAGCCGATGGACCTCCCGGCCTGGAGCCGGGGCAGCCAGCAGGCCCGTTGTTCCTCGCTGCCGAAACGGTGGATGGGATACATGACCAGGGCGTTCTGGACCGAGACGAAGCTGCGCAGCCCGCTGTCGCCCCTCTCCAGCTCCTGCATGATGAGGCCGTAGCCCACCGGTTTCAGGGCGGCGCAGTTGTAGCCGGTCAAGCTGGCCCCCAGGTAGCCGAGGCGCGCCATGGGCTCCACCAGTTGCAGGGGAAACGTGCCGGCCTGGAAATGGTCTTCGATGATGGGCAGAACCCGTTCTTCGACGAACGAACGAACGCTGTCTCGAATCAGCCTCTCCTCCTGCGTCAGCAGGTCGTCAAGACGCATGAAATCGAGGTTTTCCGCCACGGCGACGAATATAGCAGCCCGTGGCGAAAGTCATCACGGCATTCGACCGTCCGTGCATCCCGCCGGACTGCTAGCAGCCTCTGGCCGCTGTCGCCCCGCAAGCCCGGCCGGCGTCGAGGCGGCTGCGCGTCCTGCGCAAGAGGCGGCCTGGAAACTCCCGGAGCACTCCCGATTTCCCGCTCCCCCGTGTGCTATAAGAGTTTCGTGATCATTGGGCTCACGGGCCGCAACGGCTCCGGTAAGGGCGTCGTGGCCGACTACCTGCAGAGCAAGGGTTTCGGATTCTGGTCCCTCTCGGACGTCATCCGCGACGAAGTCGCCCGGCGAGGGGAAGACGTGACGCGGCCGCGCCTCATCCAGGCCGGGAGGGAGCTTCGGGCCGAGTACGGCAGCGACCACTTGGCGCAGGAGATCCTGGCGAAGTTGGAAGCGGACCGGAACTATGTCGTGGACTCCTTCCGCCACCCGGCGGAGGTCCGGGCATTTTCACGACAGCCCGATTTCTACCTTGTGGCGGTCGAGGCGGAGGCTGAAGTTCGCCATCAGCGGGTCTGCGCCCGGGGCCGCGAGAACGATCCCGTCTCGTTCGAGCGGTTTCTCGAGTTGGAACGGCAGGAGCTGTCCAGTCCGGACGCGAAGGGCCAACAGCTCCTGGCCACTGGCCGGTTGGCCAACGTCAGCTTCGCCAACAACGGCACCAAGCAGGACCTGCGGAGCAAGGTCGCCGAGTGGATGAAGCGAACGGCTCCCAAGATGACCCGGCCCGGCTGGGACCCCTATTTCATGAAACTGGCTCAAGTGGTCTCGCTCAGGAGCAACTGCATCAAGCGCAAGGTGGGCGCCATCATCGTGCGCGATCTGCGGGTCATATCGACGGGCTACAACGGCACTCCCCGCGGCACGCGAAACTGTTTCGAGGGGGGATGCCCCCGTTGCGGCGGGCTGGCGGACAGCGGCACTCAACTGGGTGACTGCCTCTGTTCCCATGCCGAGGAGAACGCCATCACCCAGGCGGCCTACCATGGGGTCAGCGTGAACGGGGGCGTTCTGTATACGACGTACTCGCCCTGTCTGACCTGCAGCAAGATGATCATCAACTCCGGGGTCGTCGAAGTGGTCTACAACCTGGAATATCCCCTTTCCGGGAGATCGTTTCGGCTCCTCCGCGAGGCGTCGGTCGTGTGCCGCCGGCTGACCGTGGGAGAGTCTGCGGCGCTACCGGCGGTCTCCGAGATGCGATCTTCGAAGTGAGCGCTCGGCCTTCCTCAACCGTGGGCTGTGCCGGACCGGATACGCCTCGCCCTCCGGCCGCCACAGGCGTTCCGGCAAGCCATCCAACTGGGTCCGCGCGTAGTCCCTCACCTGGCGGACAGTGGGAAGATCGGTGTTCGTCTCCCCGCCCTCCGCGTATTTGACCAGCAACGGCGAATATCCGTCTAGTGCGGCTTCCCCTTCCGCCGCCAGGAGGTCCCCGACGAACTCCCTGCCCTCGCGGCGGCGATAGAGCTCCTTTCGGAGAGGGAACGACCCCTTTTCCCCGCTGATCTTCATTCGGGGCAGGGCCCTGCCCTCGTGGAGCCTCTCCACCAGTTTGTAGACCAGATCGCAGGTCGGGGCTTCCGGGCAGACAACCAGGTCGGTTCCCACGCCGTACCCGTCAATGGGCGCCTCCGCCTCCGTCAGCGCCTTCACCCTCTCCGGGTCCAGGTCCCCGCTGACCAGGATCCGTGTCTCATGGTGTCCGCTCTGGTCCAGGAGCTTGCGGGCCGCCCTTGCCGTTCGGTCCAAGTCGCCGCTGTCCACCCGCACTCCCTGCGCCGGCGAGGTGAGTGTGAGCGCGTTCCTGACGCCGCGGAGCGTGTCGTAGGTGTCCACGAGCAGAATCGTGTGCCGGGGAAAAGACCGCTGGAAGGTCTCGAAGGCGCATCTCTCGTCGTCGAAGAATTGAATGAAGGAGTGGGCCATGGTGCCGTAGAGGGGAAGGCCGAGCCGGTATCCGGCCAATACATTGCTGGTGCCGGCGCAGCCGCCGATGAACGATGCGCGGGCCGCAAGGAGTCCGGCCTGGGGCCCCTGTGCGCGGCGGCTGCCGAAGTCGATCACCGGCCGGCCCCGGGCGGCGCGGCAGAGCAGGCTCGCCTTGGTGGCCACCGTCGTCTGGTAGCTGATCGACGCGATCAGGTAGGTCTCCAGAAGTTGCGCTTCCATGACGGGGGCCCTGACCTGGAGAACCGGTTCGTGAGGGAAGAACGGAGTCCCCTCGGGCAAGGCCCAGAGATCCCCGTTGAACCGGAAATCACGGAGGTAGTCGAAGAACCCCGGGGAGACCCCGCGGAAGACCTCCAGGGTCCGCAGCCAGGCCAGGACGTCTTCCGGAAAGCGCAGGTTCAGAACCTGGTGCAGCGCCTGCTCCAATCCGGCGGCAACCAGAAATCCTCTCCGCGCCGGCAGGCGGCGGGCAAAGAGCTCGAACGTGGCGCGCTCCTCGGCGAATCCCGCCTCGAAGTAGGCGGCGAGCATGGTCAATTCGTAAAGGTCGGTGTGGATGCCCAGGGTTTCCTGGGAGGGAAACAGGGGCCGCAATTTCATGCTTCGGGAAACACGCGGGCGAAGACCGTGTCGACGTGCTCAAGCGTCTGCCGGAGGTCGAAGGCGGCTTCGATCTGGGCCGGCGAAAGGTGGGATCGAATGTCGGAATCGGCGAGGATCAGCGTCTTGAAGTCGGCCCTTTCGTTCCAGACCCGGAGGGCGTTGCGCTGGACCCATTCGTAGGCCTGGCTGCGGAGAACTCCCGCCATGACCAGCTTCAGCAACAGGGTGCCCGAATACATGAGGCCGCCGGTCAGCTCCAGGTTGGCCAGCATTCTCTCCCGGTTCACCACCAGGTTGTCCACCACCCGGCCCAGGCGCAGGGTGAGGTAGTGGGCCAGTGTGGTGCTGTCGGGCAGGATGACCCGCTCCACCGAGGAGTGAGAGATGTCCCGCTCGTGCCAGAGGGGAATGTTCTCCAGCGCCGCCAGGGCGTTGGCGCGAAGCACCCGGGAGAGCCCACTCACGTTCTCGGAGCTGATGGGGTTCTTCTTGTGGGGCATGGCGGAGCTGCCGGTCTGGCCGGTTCGAAAGGCCTCGCTGGCTTCGCCCACTTCGGTCCGCTGCAGATGGCGGATTTCGGTGGCGATCTTGTCGTAGGTCGAACCCAGGATGGCCAACGTGCACAGGTATTCGGCGTGGCGGTCCCGTTGCAGGGTCTGGGTGGAAGCGGCCGCATAGCCGATGCCGAGTGCGGTGCAGACCTTCTCCTCGACCTCGGGGGGCAGGTGGGAAAAGGTGCCCACCGGGCCGCTGATCTTGCCGACTTCCAAGGCCCTGCGGGCCTTCCGGAAGCGTTCCAGGTTGCGCTCCATTTCCGCATACCAGACGGTCACTTTGAGGCCGAAAGTGGTGGGCTCGGCATGGATCCCGTGGGTCCGTCCCATCATCGGGGTGTCCTTGTACCGGTGGGCCTTGCGGCGCAGCACCTCCAGGAAGCTCACGAGGGCGGATTCGATCAGCTCGGAGGCTTCCTTGACCTGGAGCGCCTGCGCCGTGTCCACCACGTCGGTGGAGGTCAAACCCATGTGAATGAACCGGGAGGAGGGTCCGACCACTTCCGACACGGCCCGGATGAAAGCCACGACGTCGTGACGCGTGACGGCCTCGATCTCGTGGATCCGCTCGACGGAAAATCCCGCCTTTTCGCGGATTTCCGACATTGCCGCCGGGGGGATGCGGCCGGCGTCGCTCAGCACCTGGCAGACCGCCACCTCCACCTTGAGCCACTTCCGGAACTTGTTTTCTTCAGACCAGATCCGGACCATTTCGGGCCGGCTGTACCGGGGAATCATAGGCTCAAGACTATGGAGGGTCGGTTCTGGTGAGTCAAGTGAACCCGGGGGCCCGATTCGCCGCTTTCCGAAGCGCCGGAAAGAGCCTCCGAGACCTGTTCCAGGGCCAGTTGGGGATGGTTGTTGGTGCGGCTCAAATGGGCCAGGAAGATGTGTTTGGTCCTGCCGCCCAGGTGGGTCTGGAGGCACCGTCCCAGCGCATGGTTGGAAAGATGGCCCTTCGGCCCCATGAGCCGTTGCTTGAGGAGCCAGGGGTAGGGCCCGGCCAGCACCATCTCCTTGTCGTGGTTGGATTCCAGGATCAGCCAGTCGCAGTCGGCCAGAGGTTCCGTGATTTCCGGGGTCGGTACACCCAGGTCGGTGGCAAGAAGCCCTTGAATCCCATTTGCGGCAAACCGGAACCCGACCGGTTGGGCCGCGTCATGGGACACGGGAAGGGCCTCGACCTCCAGGTCGCCGATCTGAAACGGAGACCCCACCGGGACGATCTTCACCCGTTCCACTTCCTGGAGCGCGGGACTTTCCCTCAAGGTCCCCCCGGTCATGAATGCGGGGACTTTCAG
>JAPOYZ010000349.1:825-5668 GCA_026706325.1 Candidatus Aminicenantota bacterium | reverse complement strand
GATTGACTTGTCCGGCGATCCCGGTGCTCAGGAAGTGGTCATGGAGTGTGAACGGCGGCTCCGCTCTCTGGTCGACCCCGAGGGAGCCGACGCCGCGGCCAAGGCCCACCAGCGAGCGTTGATCGAGCGCTTCGGGGGTCGGGAAAGAGTGTTGCAGAGGGGCACGTTCGGAAACACTCCGGTCCCCGGACAGAATCCGGAATTCCA
This sequence comes from Candidatus Aminicenantota bacterium, assembly GCA_026706325.1. GTDB lineage: Bacteria > Acidobacteriota > UBA6911 > RPQK01 > JAJDTT01 > JAJDTT01. The sequence goes on along the minus strand of JAPOYZ010000349.1, from coordinate 5,461 downwards.
CGGCGGACATCAGTCATGAAAGACGCTGAGAAGAAGGTCTTTGCCGTGGTCCAGGCCAGACACTACCGGCAGTGCCTGAAGGAAGCGAGGTTGGCGGCGGCCATCTTCCTGATCGCCTTTCTCGGCTGCACCTGCGTCATCGCCATGTTGGGCTATCCGTCCCCCGGCGAGCGGCCTCCGGAACCCGCCCTGATCTGGGGAATTCCGGAGTGGGTCTTCTGGGGATTGTTTGTTCCCTGGCTCGTGTTGATGGGAGTCACCTGGTGGTTTGCGCTCTATTTTCTCAGGGACGATGAGCCGCTGCTGCCGTTTCCCGGCGATCAGCCGGAAACTTCCGAAAACGACCAATGAATGCTGCTTCCGGATCGGTGCTTGAGCAGGCCGGCCGAGCCGTCCCCTGGTACGGCTTCACGCAGACGGACCCGAACGTTCTCGTTCCGTTCGCCGGATACCTGGTGGCGGTTTTCGTCATTGCCGTTCTCGCCCACCGCCATCGCAGGACGGCGAGCTTCGAATCCGAGTACTACGTCGCGGGCCGGGGCCTGGGCGCCTGGGTCCTGGCGTTGTCGTGGGTGGCCACCATGTTCAGTGGAGGGGCGTTCATCGGCTATCCCTCCCTGATCTATTCCTACGGATGGACGGTGGCCTTCTGGGTGAGCGGATCGATCGTCACCGCCCTCGTGGGTCTCGGAATCGCCGGAAAGAGGATCAATCGCCTGGCGCGCCAGACGGGGGCGCTGACGCTGGTGGACCTGCTGCGCGACCGGTTCCGGAGCAATGCCGTGGGCATCCTCTGCATTCTGGTGATCATTCCGCCCACATTGGTCTATCTCATCGCCCAGTTCGCCGCCGGAACCCGGGTCCTCCAGGCCATGCTGGGGACGACCTACCCAACCTGCCTGGTCCTCTTCACCCTCTCGGTCGTGGCCTATACCACCTATGGCGGTTTTCGAGCCGTCGCCTGGACCGACACCCTGCAGGGAATCGTCATGATCGCGGGGATTCTGGTGTTGGTTCCGCTGGCGGTTTCGGCCGCGGGCGGGCTGGAAGCGGCCACCCGCCAACTGGCGACACGCGACGACCCTGTCGCCATGGACCGGGGACTGGAAACGGCTCCCCATTCCTATCTCTATGGACCGGGGCCGGAAAAGGTCGTCGCTACTGAAACCGGCGCCCCGGCGGAAGAGGCTCCGCAATCCGACCCCTGGCTGCCTTTCAGCATGGGGATCTCCCTCTTCCTGTTGCGGCCACTCAGCTCGGTCCTGGCGCCGACCACCGTACCCCGGATGCTCGCATTCAGAGATACGGCGGCCCTTCGAAGAGCCTTGATCCTGATCGCCCCCTACTTTCTGCTCATGTACGGGGGCAGTCTGATCACCATGAATTGTGCCTACAGCCTGGATCTGGGACTGTCTCCTCTGGAATCCGATCAGGCGGTTCCGGAGGTGGCCAAGCGGGTGGCGCCGCCGCTGTTGGCCGGTCTTCTGATCGCCGCCCCCTTCGCCGCCGTCATGTCGACGGTCGACTCGGCACTGTTGGTCATCAGCGCGTCGGTCGTGAGAGACATCGTCCAGAAAACCTGGTATCCGCAGCTCGACGAAAGGAGTGTCAAAACCCTGATCTACGCCGTGACGGGAGGCGCCGGCATCCTGGTCTTCGTCCTCACCCTCCTGATTGAACCGGTCTTTCTGCAGCCTCTGGTCATCCATTACGGCGGCGCCGTGACCGCCGCCCTGTTCTGGCCGGGCATCGCGACTCTGTTCTGGCAGCGCGCCACTCGGGCAGGAGTGATCGGCGGGCTCGCCGGCGGCCCGCTGGTGTACTTGGCCTGCGTGGTCAGCCCGCCGTTGGGGGAGGTGCTCCCCATGCATCCATTTGTCTATGGGTTCTTCGGTTCGGCCTTGACGGTCTACCTGGGGAGTATCCTGACCACGCCCCAGGACAGGGGGCAATTGACGCGCTATTTCGGCATCGATCCGCGCGGTTGAGCCAATCCGCCGGCCACGGTCAATCCCGTTTCCCGGCGGATCGTCTGGTTCCCGATTCGATCGATGACGCTCAGGCGGAAAGTGTATTTCCCCGCCGGCAGGTCCGGCTTGGGCCAGAAACGCGCCACTGAAACGCGGTCGCCGTAAAAGACGGTTGCGATGGAGGTGAGGTTTTCCTTCTGGACGGCTTTCCCCTGAGGCCCGATCATCTCGGCCACGACATCGATCGAAGGACGCCGGGTCGATTGGTCGATGCCGAGGTTGTAGATTTCGGCGTAAAGGCCGATGGGAGAATTCCGGGAGAAGATATTTCCCATGTTGGGGTAGATTTTCAACCCGCCCGCCGTCACGAACGGAGCCGGAAACTCTTCGGTCGCCGCCGGGCCGATTTGGTCGGCGAGAAGAATGGAACTGATGTTGACTTCTTCTTCCCCGGCCCTGGGAACCAGCACCATCGATTCCGCGCTGCCGATCTTCCCGCTCTTATCCTCCTGCAGAATCAGCGAGAGCTTGTACCGCCCGATCTTCAGCGGGATGGTGTACTGATACAAGAAGACCTCGAGGCCGTCCACCTCGTCCGGGGAGACGTCAACGGACAGGACGTCTTCAAACTCATAGACGACGCGGTTGAGCGTCTGGGCTCTCGCGAACAGTTTGACCTCGGCCCGCTTCGCCTCCGCGCCGGGAATGGCAAAGAAGGAGAGTTGCTTCGGGTCCAGGCGCAGGGTGAGGTTGACGATGGCCTTGTCGGCGGACGCTCGAAACCAGTCGCCCCGGACCATGAACGGGAGGCTGTCGTAGCGGATCCGGGTGTCGACCAGCGTGCGAAGGTCATCGAATTTGTTGGCGATGGGGCGCTCGAGCCGGTAGAGCCGATCCAGTTTCGTGAAGGGGCTGGCGCCGGGATCCACCAGGTCATCACCCAGGCCGAGCGGCCGCATGGCGTCGGACCGGCGGAGCCGAAGGGCGCGGGTGTCCAGACCCAAGCTTTCGAACAGAGTGTTGCCGGCGTTCGTGGTGTAGAAAAGAGCGTCTTTTTCGTCCGGCCTCATGGCCATTTCATAACGGCCCGTGTTGGTCGAATCGACGAACTCGATCTCGATGCCGTTGCCTACTCCCTCAAGGTATTGGTAGTACCAGACCTCGAAGGGATAGGTCATGGTCGTCCCGCCGCCTTCGGTGATGCGACGATCGTAGACGGTCCCTGTCGGATTCTTTTCGATGCTGGTCGGCGGTCCGAACTTGATGTAGATCTTGCCACGATCCGTGTACCAGCCTTCGACACCCGAATGGAAATGGTCGTTGGCGTAGGCGATTCGGCGGTAGTGTTCTTCCTTGTATTCGTTGTGGCCCGTTCGCGGGTCCGGGTCCCGGCGTCGCCAGAACTGTTCAATGAACTGTTCCCTTTCCTCGGGCGTGGTGAGACTGGAGAAAACGGCCTTTTCCTCGGGTGTGATGATGTAGATGACGTCTTTGTCCAGCCAACGCTTGTAGTAATCCTCCCGCTCCTCCTGTCGGAGCGTGTCCTGTGGAACGGGGAGTGCGACAGCGCCCGAGGAAGACAAAAGGATGATTATCGGCAGCAGCGTGAAGAACCCTCGCCGGTTGGTCATGGGTCACTCCGGGGGTGGGCGCCTTGCTCCATGCGGGTCTGCCACAATTTTCCATGGACGCGCTTTCGTGTGTCAAGAATGGGTCCGGCGGCCGGCTGGGCATGTATCCTGCCCAGGGTGGGGCTCGACCCTCCGAAAGTTCTCATTTCACACTCGTCGCTCCTCGCCCAAGGACTATAATTCCCGGCATGCCGCCCCTTGCGCCTTTCGCCATGAAAGTCGAAGACAGCGAGGGGCGGCGTTACCCCGAGCCGGAGCACCCCTATCGCAACCCGTTCCAGCGGGACCGGGACCGCATCATTCACGCCAAGGCGTTTCGCCGGCTGGAGAAGAAGACCCAGGTCTTCAACCCCAACTATTCGGATCACTTCCGGAACCGGCTGACCCACACACTCGAGGTCAGCCAGATCGCACGCACCATCGGCTCCGCTCTCTGCCTGAACAACGATCTTTGCGAGGTCCTGGCGCTGAGTCACGACATCGGCCACCCCCCGTTCAGCCACGCCGGAGAGGAGGTTCTGGACCGTATCATGAGGTCGCACGGTTCGGGGTTCGAGCATAACCTCCATGCCTTGCGGATCATCGAAGATTTCGAAGAGCGCTACGCTCGCTTCCCGGGTTTGAACCTGACGTTCGAGGTTCGCGAGGGGATCGTGAAGCACAGCCGCGACTACGCTCCCGGCGACCAACCCCACGTGGACATCGATGGTTATCGAAAAGGGGAGCGCCCGCCCCTGGAGGCCCAATTGATCGATCTGGCCGACGAGGTGGCCTACAACACGGCGGACCTGGATGACGGCTACGGGTCCGGGCTGATCACTCTCGACCGGATCATGGAGGGGTCGGCTCTCTTTCGGCGCCTGTACCTGCGGATCGAGGGCGATTTCCCGGGATCTTCCGAGGGAATTCTGGTCAGCGAGACCATTCGCCGCCTGATCGACGTGCTGGTGACGGATCTGGTTCGAGCCACTCGTGACCGAATCCGCACGGAATCGCTCGATTCGGTGGAAGCCGTCCGGAGATTTCCGAGCCGGG
>JAPOYZ010000349.1:0-805 GCA_026706325.1 Candidatus Aminicenantota bacterium | reverse complement strand
CAAGGGCTTTCTGCGCGGCAATCTTTATCACCATCCCGACTTGGACCGTCCCCGGCGGCGCGCCAAGGCGCTGATCGCCGATCTCTTCCGTTACTATGAGGAAGATCCGGCAAAACTGCCTCCGCCCCATTTCGACCGGATCGGGGAGCGCGGAGTTCAGCGAGTCGTCTGCGACTACATCGCGGGCATGACGGATTCCTTCGCCCGCAAGATCCGGGGCCGGATCTCCAGTCGCACGAGATAGCGGAACATATTGAAAAGAAAAGAGTTGAACCCTTTCTTCGGGATCGGTTCCCCTTGACAAGAAGGCGGTTTTTGGAGTAGATTCCCAAACTTCATTCCAATCTTCGTTTTGGGAACAGGATATGGTCGTGGATATCGGGCGGCTGAAAAAGACGGGTGAGCCCCGCTCGCTGGACTTGGCGATCACCAACCGGGACTTGGCTCTGGGTCCGTCGGCCTGTAGTTTGAACCGCCCGGCCCGGGCCCAGGTCAGGCTGGCGGTCGCCGGCGACGCCGTTCGGGTCGCGGGCGCCGTGAAGGCCGATCTGCAGGTCTCCTGCAGCCGCTGCCTCAAGCCCGTCGACTGGTTCCTGAACAAGGAGTTCGACCTGGAGTACCACCCGGACCCGCAGGTCAGCCGGGAAGGGGAGGAAATCGAGCTCGAGTTCGGAGATCTGACGGTTGGTTTCTACCGGAACGAGCAATTGGACGTGGGCGCTTCGGTGGGCGAGCAGATGGGCCTGGAGCTACCCATGAAGCCCGTCTGCAAGGAGAGCTGCGAGGGCCTGTGCGACCAGTGCGG
>JAPOYZ010000143.1 GCA_026706325.1 Candidatus Aminicenantota bacterium | reverse complement strand
CATCGAGGATCCGGTGGAGTACCAGATCAACGGCATCAACCAGATCCACGTCAATCCGCGGATCGGTCTGACCTTCGCCGCCGGGCTCCGTTCCATCGTCCGCCAGGATCCGGACGTCATCATGGTGGGTGAGATCCGGGATCTGGAGACGGCGGAGATCGCCATCCGCGCCGCTCTGACCGGCCACCTGGTGTTCAGCACGCTGCACACCAACGACGCCCCCAGCGCCATCGCCCGTCTGGTGGACATGGGGGCCCAGGACTATCTGCTGGCCTCGTCGGTCCTGGGCGTGCTGGCCCAGCGGCTGGTCCGGGTCGTCTGCTCCCATTGCCGTCAGGAGCAGTTCCTGGAGCCGGGATTCCTGAGGGAGATCGGCTTCCCTCTGCAGTCGGGGGTCGCCGCCTCCCAGGGAATGGGTTGCAAGGAGTGCGACCACACGGGATATCAGGGCCGGGTGGGGATCTTCGAACTGATGCTGATGCGGGAGCCGATCCGGAGGCTCACCATCACCAACGCCGACTCCACCCAGTTGCGGAAGGCGGCCCTGGAAGGCGGGATGACGGCGTTGCGCCAGGACGGTTTCGGCAAGGTCAAGTCCGGACTGACCTCCGTCTCCGAGGTGTTGCGAGTGACCCAGGACGCGTAGGGAGCGGCGGTTTTCCTACCGCCGAGGGAGCGAAGCGACCCAGGAGCGGCGGTTTTCTTACCGCCGCTCCCCCGCAACGCCCCGGATTCGTAACAGGATCGGCAATTTGAACCGAAGGACCTGAATTTTGGCTTTCTTCCAATACAAAGCGGTCACCGCCGACGGCCGTGTCATCGAAGGAACCCTGGAGGCGGCGGACGTGCGCGGCGTCACCTCGCGCCTCCGGGAGCAGGGCCAGTTCCCGGTGACCATCTCCTCCGCGGGCGCCGCCGAGTCGGGCGGCCTGCTGGGCCGCGAGATCAAGCTCCCCTGGCGCCGCAATCGAGTCCCGCAGGCCGACCTCATGGTCTTCACCCAGGAACTCTCCACCCTGGTGAAGGCGGGCCTGCCCCTGGACCGGAGCCTGGGCGTGCTGGGCGAGTTGACCGAGAACCGCCATCTGCGCGACGTGGTCAAGGAATTGCTGCGGGAGATCAAGGGGGGCAAGTCCCTTTCCGAGGGCATGGCCATGCACCCCCACATCTTCCCCAAGATCTACGTGAACATGGTTCGCGCAGGTGAGATCGGCGGCGCCCTGGACAAGATCCTGGAGCGCCTGCAGGAGTACCTGGAGCGCTCCGAAGAGCTGCGGAACTACTTCGTCTCGTCCCTCATCTACCCTCTGGTCCTGGCCCTGGTGGGCGGAGCCTCCATCATCGTCATGGTCAGCTTCGTCATCCCCAAGTTCGCGGACATCTTCGAGAACGCCGGAGCCCCCATACCCCTGCCCATGAAGATCATGCTGGCCGCCGGCGACATCCTGACCGGATACTGGTGGCTGATCCTGCTGGGAGGGATCGCCATCTTTCAGCTCTTCAAGCGCTACCTCCGCACCGAGCAGGGAAGGCTCAACTGGGATGCCCGGTTGCTGAAGCTCCCCCTCCTGGGGTCCATCTTCCGCAAGATGGAGGTCAGCCGATTCAGCCGGACCCTGGGGACCCTGCTGCGCAGCACCGTGCCCCTGATCCAGGCCATGAACATCGTCAAGGAGGTGATCGGGAACCAGGCCATCGCCTCCACCATGGAGTCGGTCAAGTCGGGCATCAAGAAGGGAGAGGGCCTGACCAAGCCCATCCGCGACGCGGACATCTTTCCCCCTTTCGCCCTGCACCTGCTGGCGGTGGGCGAGGAGACGGGCCGCCTGGACGCCATGCTGCTCCAGATCGCCGAGGCCTACGACCGCGACATGCGCACGGCGCTCAAGCGGTTCGTGGCCCTGTTCGAGCCGGTGCTCATCCTGGTCATGGGCCTGATCATCGGCACCATGGTGGTCTCCATGCTCTATTCCATATTCAGCATCAACGACGTCCCGCTATAGGAAGAATCAGAGGAGGTGCTCGTGAGACGGACAGTCGGCAAACCGGCCAAGGTCGTGGAAACGGAAGACAGGAAACGGAATCGGGGGTTCTCGCTGATCGAGCTCATCGTGGTGCTGGTGATCCTGGGACTTCTGGCCACGGTGGTGGGTCCCAAGGTGATGGAGCGCCTGGGCCGGGGCAAGAGCGAGATCGCCAAGCTCCAGATCGACCAGTTCGAAGGCGCCCTGGGGCTCTTTCGTTTTGACGTGGGACGCTACCCCACCTCGTCCGAAGGCCTCACCAGCCTGCTGGAGAATGCCGGCCTCCACAATTGGAGCGGCCCCTACCTGGACAAGCGGACCCTCCCCAACGACCCCTGGGGCCGTGAGTACCAGTACCGCTCGCCGGGCCAGTACGGAGACTACGACCTCTGGAGCTGGGGCGCCGACGGCGTGGAAGGAGGCGAATCCGACAGCGCCGACGTCACCTCATGGTAAGGGAACGTCGACATGGAGCGGCGGTTTTCCTACCGCCGGGGGAGCGAAGCGACCCAGGAGCGGCGACATTCCTGTCGCCGGAGGAGCGGCGGTTTTCTTACCGCCGACCGGGAACGGCGACATTCCTGTCGCCGAGGGAGCGAAGCGACCCAGGCCCGGCGGTTTTCTTACCGCCGGGCGAGCGAAGCGACCGGAAACGCAACATGACCCAACCCACAACCCCTGATCCCTCCGGCTTCACTCTGGTCGAGATCCTCGTCCTCCTGGTCATCATGGGCCTGGCGGCCATGCTGATCCTGCCTTCCTTCACCTCCGGCCTCCAGGGCCTGGAGCTGGAGGCCGCCTGCCGCGATCTGGCGACGCACATGAAGCGGGCCCGTTTCGAGGCCATCGGCCGCCACACCGTCCGCCGCATCATCGTGGCCCAGGACGACATGGGACTCGGCTACTACGTCCTGGCCAACGAGTTCGGAGAGCAGATCGGCAGCGTGGTTCTCCCGGACGGAATCGTGCCCCAGACCATTGACCGCACACCGCTGCCATGGCGGGTCAACTTCTACTCCAACGGCCGCAGCTCGGGCGGCGCCATCGGCCTGGTCAACCGGCAGGAAAAGCGCCTCTACGTCACCGCCGACCCCGTCACCGGCCTGGCCAAGGTAACGCCGGCCCTGGTATCGCAGGGGAGGCCGAGGTGAAGATGGAATTCGGCCGCACGAAAGCCGCCGCTTCGCTTCGCTCCGCTCGTGGCGACAGGAAAGTCGCCACTCCTGGGTCGCTCCGCTCCCCCGGCGGTAAGAAAACCGCCGCTCCTGGGTCGCTCCGCTCCCTCGGCGACAGGAATGTCGCCGCTCCTTGCCGCCGCTCCCATGCGGGATTCACCCTCCTGGAGGTCCTGGTCGCGGTCTCCATTCTCGGCTTGGGCGTCGCCGTCACCATGCAGACCTTCTCGGGAGGCCTGAAGAACGTCCGGCGGATCGACCTGGCCCACGGGGCCATGGGACACGCCGAGAACATCATGAACCGCCTGCTCAGCGACGAAGACCTGGTGGGCCCCATCCAACTGGACGGAAACCTGGACGACGAGTTCGACTACACGGCCACGGTGGACTTCTGGGAACCGCCCCAACGGTGCCTCTCCCTGGAGATCGCTGTCCCGCCCGTGAACCTCCTGCTGGTGGAGGTCCGCGTGCGCTACAAAAACGACAGCCGCGGCAAGTTCTACACCGCCCGCTGCCTCAAGCTGGTCCCCGACCCCTACGCCACCCCGGCGAACCGGAGAGGCTCCCAAAGTGAAATGGAAAGGATCCTCCGTGGCGGAAGATAAAGGAGCGGCGACATTCCTGTCGCCGAGGGAGCGGAGCGACCCAGGAGCGGCGACATTCCTGTCGCCAGGGGAGCGAAGCGACCCAAGAGCGGCGGTATTCCTACCGCCGGATAGGAACGGCGGTTTTCCTACCGCCGACCGGGAGCGGCGACTTTCCTGTCGCCAGGGGAGCGGAGCGACCCCGCCCCGTCACCCTTCCCACCGCCACAACCGCGACGCCGGCTTCACCCTCATGGAACTCGTCGTCGCCTTCACCATCCTGGGCCTGGTGGCCGGCATCGTTTTCTCCTCCTTCCGCCTGGCGCTCAACAGCTACCAGAAGAGCCAGACCCGCTTGGAGGAGGAGGCGGCCGAGAGAATCCTCGGTGACCAGGTCAAACGCCAGGTCGCGTCCCTCTACCCCCTGCGTCCGGTGGCCCCGCCGGACCGGACGGGGTTGGGCCCGGTGGAATCTCCCACCCGCTTCCAGACGCCCCTCTTCTTCGGCGCCCCCGATTCGGTCACCTTCATCACCGTGGCGCCGCTGGTCATGCATGAGACGCCGGGACTGACGGTGGTCCGCTACGGACTGGCCGAAGACGAGTACGGAGACCGCTACATGGGCTCCATGGAGGCCCAGTTCGTCGGCCTGGACAGCTTCAACGCCATGGTCCGGATCCCGGACGGGAAGCCGCTTCCCCTGATCCGGGGCATCGACGCGCTGGAGTTCCAGTACTACGGGTACGACCCCCGCCAGCGGGCGTTCGCCTGGTTCTCCGAATGGCTGGGAGAGGAAATGCAGTCCGTGCCTCGGGCCATCCGCATCGTTCATAACCGGGGAGAGGTCTTCGCCTCCGTCAACGCCAGCTTCATCGGGCGCCGCGGACGGTCGAACCGGGTGTTCGGAACGGCGGGGGATCAACAATGAGCAATCGATGGAGCGCCGGCGACGCCGAACGGGGCGCGGTCCTCATCATCGTCCTCTGGGTGATGCTGGCCCTGGGACTGTTGGCGCTGAGCTTCGGAGCGGCGATCCGCACCGAAATCGACGCCACCCGCAACCTGGTGGACCAGAAGCGGGCGCACTACCTGGCCCGGGCCGGAATCGACTATGCCGTCTATCGGATCATCGAATCCCAGATGGCCTTTGCCCAGAGCCGGCAGCGCATGGAAATGGGTCCGGGATCGGTCCCCGAAGTCATGACCGGCGCCGTCACCCTGCAGTTGGGACCCGATATCGCCGACGTGCAAGTGGTGGACGAGACCGGGAAGATCAACCTGAACACGGCTCCGTCCCACCTGATCTACAACCTCCTGATCACGGTGGGAATGGATCCGGGCGACGCCGACATGCTCACCGATTCCATCGAGGACTGGAGGGATCCCGACGAGTTCGTCCGGCCCAACGGGGCCGAGAGCGACTACTATCTATCACTCCCGCAGCCCTACTACGCCAAGAACGGTCCCTTCGACGTCCCCGAAGAGCTGCTCCTGGTGCGGGGCGTGACGCCCGAGATCTACTACGGCCGGAAGGGGCTCACGCCCGAGGGCGACCGGGTCGAATACTTCGGGCTGGGCAAGTACCTGACCGTCTTCAGCAAGGTGAACCGGATCAACGTCAACTCGGCTCCGGTCCCGGTCCTGGCCGCCATCCCCGGCCTGGACTACGAGACGGCCCTGTTCATCGACGAGATGCGCCGCCAGTTCCCCCTGGGCGACGTGAGCACCGCGTTGACCCGGATCCCCGGCCTGCCCACGGACACGGCCTCCTATCTTTCGACCCTTCGATCCAACGTCTACAGCCTGATCAGCACCGGACGCCTGTCCGGGTCGGAGGTGATCGGCCGCATCAACGCCGTTATCCAGGTCGGAGTCGGAATCAAGCAGTATGCTGTCC
>JAPOYZ010000046.1 GCA_026706325.1 Candidatus Aminicenantota bacterium | reverse complement strand
CTCGCCGCTCCGTGGCGCTGATCGTCCTCGCCGTCCTGCTTGGCTGTAGCAGTCTCGATCTGGTGTCGGCGCGCCCGGCTGCCGGGCATGAGAAGGTCACGCTGGATCTCGGATCGGGGGTAAAACTGGAACTGGTTCGGATCCCGCCCGGCGAATTCATGATGGGGGAGACCGACTGGTCCCGGGCCTTGATCGGTCTCTTCGCCCCCCACGATCTGCGCGCCCGCCAGGTGACCATTACCAAAGCCTTCCATCTCGGGAAGTACGAGGTCACCGTCGGGCAGTTCCAGCGCTTCGTGGAGGATAGCGGCTATCGAACGGACGCCGAAACGGGTCGCCGGTCCTGGCGGGAACTGGGAAATGGCTGCTACACCATGGGTGGCGGGGGCTGGGGGCCCAAGTCCGACGCCTCCTGGAAGAATCCCGGTTTCGCCCAAGGATCGGACCATCCGGTCACCTGTATCAGTTGGTTCGACGCCGCGGAGTTCTGCCGCTGGCTGAGCGGCAAGACGGGACTACGGGTGCGTCTGCCGACCGAGGGCGAGTTGGAGTACGGCCAGCGGGCCCTGACCGTCACCCGCTACTACTGGGGCAAGAGGCCGGCCGATTACGTGCGGGATCCCCGGCTTCCCAGCGGCTACTGGGCCAACGTGGCGGATGCCGCCATGGCGGACGTTTCCGACGCCGACCTGTTCCTGACGGGGACCGAAATGCGCAGTCTCATCCCCGAGGGAAGGGACGACGGATACGAGGGGACGGCTCCCGTGGGGAAGTTCTATCCGAACCCGCGAGGCCTTTTCGACGCCATCGGAAACGTCTGGGAATACACCCTGGACTGGGCAGGTGAAGACCCGGAACGGACCGATCCGAGGGGACCGGACACAGAGGGAGTCCGGAGCATGCGGGGAGGGAGTTGGCTCAACAGCCCCGACGCCTATCGGCCTTCCTTCCGGCCGGAAATCGAGCCCGGCGGACGGACCAGCACCCGGGGAATGCGTGTCCTGGTGGAAGAGTGATCTCTTCGGATCGATGCCTCCCGTGTCTCGGGTTCCGGATTCCTCCAAATCTCGAATGCCGATCCTTTCTCCTGCTGGAGGAAACGCAGACGCCGCTTCCTTACCGTCCGGACCATTCCGAGATTTCGGGCAGGGGCATCCAAGAGACGAAATCGGCTGACCTGAGGGTTTTCCATGTCCCGGTCTGAGTACGACGTACAACTGGACCGCCGGGTCCGGGTCCCGATGCGAGACGGGGTCGAGCTGGCGGCGGTCGTCGTCCGGCCGAAAGCGGAGGGCAGGTTTCCGGCCATCATGTCCTACAACCCCTATCGCTGGCTGAGGCAGGTCAAGGACACCAGCTCGGACACGGCCTACAACCACCGCTGGGACGGGCCTCCCTACTTCGCCCAACGGGGCTACGCCGTCGTCTATTTCGACGTTCGCGGCACGGGAAATTCCGGCGGGACGACCCAAGACGTCTACTCCGACGAGGAACGCCGGGACGCCTATGAAGTGGTGGAGTGGATCGCCGCCCAACCCTGGTGCAGCGGCAACGTCGGAATGTGGGGCATGTCCTACGGCGGCGTCGTTCAATGGCAGGTGGGGGTGCAGAATCCTCCCGCTCTGAAGACCCTGGTGATCGGATCCTCCAACGACGACGTCTACCTGGACTGGACGAATCCGGGCGGCAGCATCCGTCCCTACATGTTCGACAGCTTTGCTCCCATGATGACCGCCTTCAATGCGGCGCCGCCCGACGCAGATATTGTTGGGCCCGAGTGGAGCCGGCTGTGGGAGGAGCGGCTGGAGAAGAACGTCCCCTGGGGAATCGGCTTCGTCTCGAACCTGCTCCAGGGGCCCTACTGGCGTGATCGCTCACTGCAGCCGGACTACAGCCGGATCAAGGTTCCCGTCATGTTCTGGTGCGGTTGGGCCGACCCTTATCCCACCCCCATCCTGCGGGCCTTCTCCAAGCTGGAAGTCCCCAAGAAGATCCTGTTGGGTCCTTGGGGACACTACTGGCCGGAAGAAGCCCTGCCCGGTCCCAGGATCGATTTCAGGCACGAGATGCTCAAGTGGTTCGACCAGTGGCTCAAAGGGGAGGACACCGGCGTCATGGAGGAGCCCTCCGTGACTCTCTTCATACGCCGCTACAAGCGGCCCGCGGCTCATATGGTCCTGGAGGACAACGGATTCTGGAGGCACGAAAACGAGTGGCCGCCGGCCCGGAATCAGGACACTCCGTTTTACCTCCAACCTGCCGGACGGCTGAGTCGAAAGAGACCCGCCGGCGAGAGCGCGTCCGACGAATACGCGTACGACCCGGCGGTCGGGATCAGCGCGGGGATCTACTGGGGCGGGGGAATCATGCCTTGGGCCATGCCGGTGGACCAGCGGCTCGACGACGCTTGCTCCATGACCTACACCACTTCACCGCTGGAGCAGGATCTGGAGGTCACGGGGAATCCCAAGGCCGTGCTCCATGCCGCCTCCACGGCCGACACGGCCTACTTCCACGTGAAGCTCACGGATGTGGCGCCCGACGGCACCTCGAAATGGCTGACCGACGGCGGATTGCTCGCCACGCACCGCGATTCCCACTCGAATCCGGAACCCATGAATCCCGGACAGATCTACGAGCTGGAAATCGACCTGAAATATGTCTCCTACCTGTTCGAGAAAGGCCACCGCATCCGGGTCAGCATTGCCAGTGCGGATTTTCAGAATGCCTGGCCCACTGCCAAGCCCGCCGTCAACGCCATCCACCGGGACGGGCGGCATCCTTCTCATGTCGTCTTGCCGGTGACGCCTGCTCAGGCTCCATCCATGGGCCGACCGGAATTCAGGCCTCCTCCCAGGCCGCCCGCGACAATGGCGGACATCAGCAGCAGCACCCGGCACGAGATCAAGCATGACCTGGTCAACGATACGGTGACGGCCACTCTGGAGAGAGTCTCCGAGACGGGTCCGGCGCCCGGACTGGCGCATTCCACCTATACGGTGTCGAGACGGGATCCCGCGGAAACGGTTCTCAAGGCCCGTTACGTTTACCGGGTCCCGCCCGCGGGGTCGGGAATGACCGTGGAAGCCAACGAATCACTGAGCAGCGACCTCGACGCGTACCATTTCGTAAGCCAGGTGGAGGTGACGATGAACGGGAAGCGTCACTTCCACAAGAGTTGGAGGGTCAGCGTACCCCGACAATTGAACTGAAACGCGGCCTCGTCCGGCGTCCGGCTGACACGACCGATGCCAAGAGAATCGGACGACAGAAGGAGAATCATCATGCGGATCCTGTTTTTCCTGCTCATGATCCTGCCCGCGACGCTGTTTGCGGAGTCCCACGGGCTCTCGAAGCCGATCTACGAGGGGAAGGTCAAGATCATCTACCCCCGCGTCGCCATGCGGGACGGGGTGGAACTGGCCACCAAAATCACCATGCCGGACGCGGAGGGCCGTTTTCCCGCCGTCATGATGTACCACCCCTATCGGGGCGTAAGGGAACCTTTGCCCGACTATCGAGACGAAAGGCCCCTGCTGGTGCCGTATCTGGCGGAGCGGGGTTATGCCATCGTCCAGTACGACGTCCGGGGCACGGGAAACTCCGGCGGGTGGAGCAAGGACATCTACTCCGACGACGAGAGGCGGGACGGCTACGAGATGGTGGAGTGGATCGCTCGTCAACCGTGGTCCAACGGCAACGTGGGCATGACCGGCATTTCCTACGGCGGCGTGGTGCAGTGGCAGGTGGCGGTCCAGAATCCTCCCAGCCTCAAGACCATCATCGTGCGCTCGGCCAACGACAGCGTCTATACCGAATGGACCTATCCCGGCGGCTCTCTGCGCCCCTACATGTTCGACACCTATTCGCCCCTCATGACGGCCTACAACTTCGCGCCCCCCGATCCCGAAATCGTCGGTGAAAAGTGGAGCGACATCTGGCAGACGCACCTGGACAACAACCGGCCCTGGGGAATCGGATACATCTCTCATCAACAGGAAGGGCCGTACTGGCAGGACCGCTCCCTGTCGGCGGACTACAGCCGGGTCAAGTGCCCGGTCTTCGTCATCGCCGGCTGGGCCGACGTCTATCCGACGGCCCTGCTGCGGGCCTTCTCCAAGCTGGAAGTCAAACACAAGAAAGCCCTCGTAGGGCCCTGGCGGCACATCTGGGCCGAGAACAAGAAGACGGTGCCCGGTCCCCGGATCGACGGCCGGCCCATCATGTTGAAGTGGTTCGACTATTGGCTCAAGGGGATCGACAACGGAGTCCTGGAGGAGCCTCCGGTGACGGTCTTCGTCCGGGAATACGATCCCCCCTCTCCCGTCATGCCCATCGAGGAGCCCGGTTTCTGGCGCTCCGAACTGGAATGGCCCATTGCGCGGGAGCAGCCCACCAGGATGTACTTTCACCCGGACGGTAAGCTGAGCCGGACGCCTCCAGGAGGATCGGATGAGGAAGGAGACCGCCTTGAATACAAACCCACCGTGGGGGTCACCTCGGGAATCCACTGGGGGGGCGGGATTCTCCCCTGGGGCAACCCCATCGACCAACGGGCCGACGAGGCCTACTCCCTGACCTACACCACAGACCCATTGGAGGAACCGCTGGAGGTCTCGGGCACGCCGCGCGCCATGCTGCACATCTCCTCCACGGCCGAGGTTGCCTATTTCCGCGTGAAGCTCATCGACGTGGCGCCGGACGGGACCTCCAAGCTGGTCCGTTACGGCGGCCTGAACGCCGCGCACCGGAAGTCTCATTTCGATCCCGAACCGCTCAGGCCCGGAGAGGTGCACGAGGTGCCGGTGGAAGTGAAGGTGATGACCTACGTATTCGCTCCCGGGCACCGGGTCCGGGTGGCCATCGCCAACGCCGACATCCAGAACGCCTGGCCCACGGCCCTGCCGGCGGTGAACACCGTTTACCGCAACGGCCGTTACCCGTCCCACATCGTCCTGCCGGTGATCCCGGAACAGAATCCCAAGCTGCCGGAGCCCGAGTTCGTGAACCTGCCCAACGCCGACCCCAAGGTGGCGCTGGATCAGGAGAAACCGCTGGCGTACTCCATTACCCGGGACCTCGTTGCGGAAACCACGACGGTCCGGCTCGGCAAGGAAAGAAAGGGCAAACGGGGCGACGGCGAGCAATACATGAAGCTTTTCTCGAGTTTCACCGTGTCCGAAAAGAACCCGGCGAACGCCGCGCTGAAGGCAGAGGCCACGCTGTCGATCACCCGGCCGGAATCGGAAGTCAAGATCGAAGCGAACGAGTTGACCTCCAGCAACAAGGCGGCTTTCCGTCACCTGGTGGAGATCGAGATCACCGTCAATGGGAGGAGACACTTCAACCGGAGCTGGTCAGTCACCGTTCCACGAAGATTGAACTAGCGTGCTGCAGATCCTGTGTTCCGCCGCCAGAGGGAGAGGTGTTCCATGTCTTGTTGCCCCCGGATTCCCATCCTGTCCGTACCCGTTGTCCTCCAGATTCTGACCTTCATGACGGCAACCGGACTGGCGTCGGATACCTGGTTCGTGCGCAACGATCGCTCCTGGGTGGACAAGCTCTCCCAGCCCCGGTACGACATCCACTTCGAGCATGACGTCAAGGTCCGCATGCGCGGCGGCGTCCGGCTGCCGGCCAACGTCTGGCGGCCGAAGGCGGATGGCAAGTTCCCGGTCATCTTCGTCTACATGCCCT
>JAPOYZ010000282.1 GCA_026706325.1 Candidatus Aminicenantota bacterium | reverse complement strand
TGCCCCGGGCGTCGAGCCGGGCCGCCAGCCGGGAGACGGCGCCGCGGGCGACGATCCGCGTCCTTCATCACGAACCGCAGTTTCACGGGCTTGCCGGCGATCCGCCTCAGAGGGTTGTCCGAAGTCGTGGCGGCCAGGTCCCGTTCCCAGCGGACGACGTACTCGATCTCGTCCCCCCAGATCAGGGGAGACTCCTGCAAGTCGAAGCTGGGAAGGGCCTGTCCCTGGGCGTCCTGGATCTCCACATGAATGCTGCCGGCGGCCGAGGTGGCGAAGTTCAGCACCAGGTTGGAGCCTTCGAAGACCAGGGGCCTGGTGACGAACTCGCCGCCCCCATGACCCGCGTGCATGGAGACGAAACCGTCGGTGCGCAGCACCATCCGCTCCAGGTAGATGCTGGGAGCCTTGTAGTTGCGAAGCATGTAGAGGGAGAGTTCGTCGGGAGCGGTGGCCACCGTCCCCGCGGCCAGGAGATTGTTCCGGTTGAGCCAGTTCCTGGGGTCCCGGCCGGGCCGGACGAAAGCTTCCAGGAAACGGTGCCAGTGATATCCGTCCCGGCTGGACATGAGCACCGCATCCGAAATACCCGGCCG
The DNA here is from genome assembly GCA_026706325.1 of Candidatus Aminicenantota bacterium. GTDB lineage: Bacteria > Acidobacteriota > UBA6911 > RPQK01 > JAJDTT01 > JAJDTT01. The sequence continues at coordinate 5,118 of JAPOYZ010000282.1, read as the reverse complement.
GGGAGAGTCGGGGTATTGGTTGCGCCAGGGATGAAAACGCTTGGGGAAGCCGAGGAAGATATGGGGAGCCCGGATGTACGGGGCCGTGCCGTTGGTGTAGAGATGCTCCAGCGGCGCATCCCCGAAGTCGCCCCATTCTCCGGGAGTCCAGTTCAGGAAGTCGTCCGACTCGGCGATCTTGATGGTGCGGACGCCTTCGGTAAAGTCGCGGTAGATGGCCAGATAACGGCCCCGCACGTGATCCCAGACCGGGATGTTCAGGGAATCGAAGGCTCCGTCGCTGATGACCGGCTCTTCCTGCATCTTCTCCCAACGGAATCCGTCCGCCGATCTGAGTGCCAGCAGGGGGCCTCCGCACAGGGCCTTGAAGCGTTCCGATTCCGGGACTCCCGGTTTGGGGTCGAGCATGGGGGCCAGGTTGTGAGTGCCCCTGCCGGTCCAGACGATGTTGTTGTCCCGGGAGCCGTTGAACTCGTAGATGCCGACGGAGGGACGTTCCCAGCGAATGCCGTCGGAACTCACCAGGACACACCCGAACTCGGGATGTTTCGGGATCACTTCCTCGCCCGCTTCCAGCATTGAGGGAGGCGTCGCCGTGGGGTCGCTGCTGCCCCGGTAGTACATGAGATAGCGGTCGCCGTCCCGGAACACGGTGGTGTAAAAGCAGGTGTTCCCCTCCCAGGGCTTGTTGAGCTCCAAAAACTTGCCCGCCGAAACGGGAGCATGAAGGCGCTTCGTCAACCCCTGAGTCCGTTCGATCAGGAAGTCGTCGACGAACAGTTCCAGCCGGGACCCCAACTGCAATGGTTCGTGGCCCTCCGCCTCCATCGGTGCTGTTGCGTTGCCGGCGATCAGGACGAACAGGGACATGAGAGTGAAAACTCGCACCACGTGGCACCTCCTTGGATCTGCCGGAGCATAGCAAAGGGCCTGCTTCCGGTAAATCAGGGTTCGAACACCGGTGTCTTCTTGGTCAACTCCGGTTCGGAGAGTGCTGGTCCCGGCGCGTGGGAATGGGATTGGACTTCAACTCCAGGGTCAGGTCGACGAGGCCCTGCACGGCCGCTTCCAGGAACTTCTCTCCCTTCTCCAGCGTCGCCAGTGTGGCGTCTCCCATGACGCCGCTGGGCGTGAGAGCGCTCCAGTAGGGCATCAGATTGGCGGAGGCGCTTCCGGCGATGCCTCCCGAAAGCAGGTCGAACCGAAAGCTGGACGACATGGGGGAGCGCTCGTCGACGGCCTTCTCCATCTGCACCAGCTCGGGCTTGAGCGCCAGATAGAGAGAGGTCTCGAACTCACAGGCGTGGGAAGTTCCCCCGAAGTCCGACTCCCTGATTTCCCGGCCCACTTCTTTGACCTTGCCCAGGCCCCAGTGATTCACCGAAGCGCAAAGAATGCGGCCTTCGTGCTCCAGGATGGTGAGCCGGGCCGCCAGGTCCAGGGGAGAGGTGTTGGAGCCGTGCCCGTTGACGATGAGGATCCTCCGGAATCCGTGGTGAGCCAGGCTGCTGCAGACGTTCTTCACGTAGCGGATGAAGACGTCCCAATCGATGGTCAGGGTGCCGTGGAAATCCATGTGGTGGGGACTGTAGCCGTGGGTTACGGCGGGCGCCAGGACCGCCTCATCGGGGATTCTGGCCACGGCCCGCTCGCAGATCTCGGTGCATAGTCGAACGTCCACGTCCACCGGGAGGTGGGGGCCATGGTCCTCATAGGTCGCCACCGGCAGGACCGCAACCCGGTCGCAGGCGGCCGCTTCCTTGATCTCGTACCAGATCATCTCGGCAAATCGGTATTTCATCTCTTCCTCCTTCCGATTCAGGTGCCCACCACCGGATTCCACCACCGGACGGGACTCGGTATCAAGAGTCGTTTCCCAAACGTCGTAGTAGACTGGGTGCGAACGAAAAGTGGAGGATCCTCATGACCTACTCGAGCGCCCGGCTTCCGTTCTTCTCCTTGTTTCCCTTGACTCTATTCGGATGTGCCTCCGAGGAGCCGGCCCCCAGTGCCGAGCCTGGAATCGTCCAGGCCAGCGCACACGCGCCGGCTGCGGCCGCGGATGTGAAACCTCTTCCCAACAAGACCCGGTCCGGACCCATCGTCTACACCAAGATCGGCATCGTCACCATGGACGCCAAGCCCTGGGAATTGGAATACAACTACGGACGTCTCGAGTCGTACGTCCGGGAGGCCGCCCGCAGCGGAGCGGAGGTGGTGGTGGCGCCCGAGGCTGTCCTGGACGGTTACGTCTGCTACGCCGCGCCCGGCGTGACGCGGGACCGGATGATGGAGGTGGCCCAGAGCGTGCCCGACGGGCCGTATATTGTGCGGGCTCGGCGGCTCTCCCGGGAGCTGGGAATCTACCTGGTCTTCGGATTCCTGGAACGGTCGGGGCAGGAGATGTTCAACAGCCTGGTCATGACCGATCCCCAGGGGGAAATCCTGGCCAAATACAGCAAGGTCCACGTGGGTGGCGAGTCCTACATCACGCCGGGCCGTGAGTTGAAGCCGTTCGATACGCCGCTGGGACGAATCGGCTTCCTGATCTGCATGGACCGCACGGTTCCCGAGAACATCCGGACCCTGGGAGTACAGGGAGTCGAAACGGTCTTTCTCCCCATGGACGGAGGGGGAGGACCCGAAAACACCAAGAGAATGGCCCGGTACGCCCGCGAGAACGGTTGCTGGATCATCATCGCCAACACCTGGAGCGCGGCCATCATCAGTCCGCGCGGCGACGTGCGCCTGGAGAAGTACGAGAACGAAGTGGTGAGCATCGGCCGGGTGACCGAGTGGGAGGTGCCCCGGGGGCTCGACCGGCGGTCCATGGTCACCCGCCGCCCCGATCTGTACGGCCCCCTCCTGAAATCGTACGAACCGGTGCGCTGGTACGACGACGAGGGCTATCCCACGGCCTGGGCCGAGGCGCAGAGGGCCAAGCACCGCCAGGAAATCAGCACCTCCAAGTAAGCCCGTGTCCACCCCGTCCGCGAAAGATCAGGAACCTTCCGGGCCGAGCCTTCGCCGGGCCCTGGGGCCGGGCATGGCCCTCGCCATCGTGGTGGGAAACGTCATCGGTTCGGGAATCTTCCTGAAACCGGGGAGCATCGCCGCCGAAGCCGGGGACTTCCGTTTGATCCTGTCGGCCTGGCTTGTGGGCGGCGCCGTCTGTGTCCTGGGCGCCCTCTGCTTTTCGGAACTGGCCGCCATGCTGCCCCGCGCCGGGGGCCTCTACGCCTTTCTCAAGGAGGCCTACGGAAAACCCGCCGGCTTCCTCTTCAGTTGGAACGAGTTCCTCTTCAACCGTCCCGCCAGCATCGGCGCCCTGTCGGTGGCCTTCGCCGGCGCTCTCGGCCTCTCGATGGGCAGGACCCTGACCCAACTGGAGACCATCGTCCTTGCCCTGGGCCTCATCCTGCTCCTGACCTGGGTCAACATCCGGGGCGTCCTCTGGGGGGGATGGGTGCAGGGGGGCACGACTCTGGTCAAGGCGTCGTTCCTGGGACTGGTGGCGCTGCTGCCGTTTATCATGACCCCGATCACCGAGGCCGGGATCGACTGGGCCAACTACAGTTCCAGAGTGGAGCCCGCAGGCGACATGGCATCCGGAACCCGCTTCGGCCTGGTGCTGCTCTCGGTCATGTGGGCGTACAACGGCTGGCACGGGATCACGCCGGTGGCCGAGGAGGTCCGGGATCCGGAACGCAACATTCCCAGGGCCATGATCGGCGGTGTCGGCGTGCTGATCGTGCTCTACGTCTCGGCCAATATTGCCTATCACGGGGTGCTCTCGATGGAAGAGATGGCTGCGGCGGGACCCCACGCTGCCGAGACCATGGTGGCGGCCCTGCTGGGGCCGTTCGGCGCCGCGGCCATGGCGGCTGTCGTCATGTGCAGCACCTTCGGCGGGATCAACAGCAACCTGCTTCTCTCCACACGGGTCCCGTTCGCCTTGGGCCGTGACCGCCTCCTGGCTCCCGTCTTGGGAAAGGTCCACGCTGCCTACCGCACTCCATTCGTCGCCATCGTTGTGCAGGCCGTAATGGCGTCGCTCCTGGTGGTGGTCTCCGGTCTGCTCATCGAATTTCTGGGCTGGTCGGGAGAGAAGACCATCTTCCAGATCCTCACCGACTTCATCATCTTCGCCAACAGCATCTTCTACGTCCTGGCCGCGGCCGCACTCTTCGTCCTGCGCCGCAAGCGGCCCAATTGGAATCGGCCCTACCGGACCTGGGGATATCCCATCGTTCCGGTGCTCTATCTATGCTTCTACTTCTGGTTCCTCACCCAGGTGTATCTGGGAAAGCCCTTCGAGGCCAGCGCGGGCGTCGTCCTCATCAGCACGGGAATTCCGGTCTACTGGATCTTGCGCCGCCAGCAGGTTGCTCAGTGACAATTGCTAGAAGCAAAGGAGAAGACAGCGATGCCAATGAAGAATCCGCCCCATCCGGGCCGCATTGTACGGCAGGATTGCATCGATGCCCTGGGACTATGCGTGACCAAGGCAGCCGAACTTCTCAGTGTGACGCGTCAGACGTTGAGCAATCTGGTCAACGAAAAGTCGGGCATTTCTGCCGAGATGGCCATCCGCCTGGAAAAGCTCGGATGGTCCACGGCCGACCACTGGGTGAGGTTGCAGGCGGCCTACGACCTCTCCCAAGCTCGCCGTTCCCAGGACCGAATCAAGGTTGAGCGCTACGAGCCGTATCCCGTCTGAGATCAGGATCACGGTAATCAGCGAACTGATCGTTTTGGGGACGAGAACGTGACTGTCCCCTGTACCCTTCTGGGAGACGAGAACGTGACTGTCCACTTCTCGCACGATTCGGGTCATCTCGTTCTTCTACGGCTTCGTCCCCTTCGCCTTCCGACTTCCTCCAGCTCCTGCACGAACCTTGGCTCATTCGGCAACAGCTCGATTGCCTTCCGGTATGCGTCCCTGACCTCGCGTATCGGCATCCTCAGCCACTGGTGCGTCCGGGCGAGTTCCCGCCATGCCCAGGCATGGCGGGCCGGCGACGCGTCGAGCTGGATGACCCGTTCCAGCAGAGTCCGCGCTTCCGTGAGGAACCTGCGGTTGGAATCTCGCTCCCGGCGCCGGTGGGCTTCTCTTGC
>JAPOYZ010000171.1 GCA_026706325.1 Candidatus Aminicenantota bacterium | reverse complement strand
AGCGGCCAATTCCGCCGGCAAGCATCTCCAGGTGGGTCACCAGCGCAACTACAACCCCTTGTACCAGGAGGCCTACCAGCTCATCCGCGAGGGTGTCATCGGTGACGTCTACCACGTCCGCAGCCTCTGGCATCGGAACAAGAGCTGGAGGCGCCCGGTGCCCGAAACCGACTTCGACCCTTCACCCTGGGGTTACCCGGACATGGAGCACCTGAGGAACTGGAGGCTCTACCGGAAGTACTCGTTCGGGCTCAATGCCGAATTGGGCAGCCACCATCTGCAGGTGGTCAACTGGTTCACCGGCAAGCTGCCCGAGGCCGTCTACGGTTCGGGCGGGATCTACGCCTACGACGACGGCCGCGAGGTGGAGGATCACATCTACGTCACCTACGAGTATCCGGGAGGTTTGACCTACACGTTTTCTTCCATTCAGACCAACGCCTTCGACCACTTCTACGAGCAGTTCATGGGCACCGAGGGCACCATCATCCTCACCCGGGAGCGGGAAGCCATGCTCTTCTCGGAGGGCGGGAAGGCGGCGGCGACCGAGCTCAAGACCCAGGCCATGGGAGATGCTCCTCTGCTGGAGGCTTCGGAAAGCCGGGTCCGGGATGCCGCCGGGTCCCAGGTCACGGGTGGAGGCAAGAGCGCGGCCTCGGCTCTGAGGGGGTATTCCAAGGAACTGGAAGGATTCTGCCGGACTATCCGCTACGGGACCGAGAATCTTTGCGACGGGCCGTCGGCCATGAACGTGTGCGTGCCCATGATCAAGGCCGCCGAGTCCCTCGATTCCCGGCAGAAGGTGGACATCCCCCAGAATCTCTACTGGACCTGATCCACCGGCTGGTGTCCACGGACTGCCTGGGTGGCGGGTCAGCCGGATTCCGGCAGCAACACGGGAATATCGACCCAGGAACGGCTCAGCCAGGACTCGCGGGCGCACTCGGCCAACTGGACCCCCTTGGCTCCCTCCAGCATGTTCCAGGGGAACGGCTCGTCGGCAAGAACATGGCGCAGGAACAGTTCCCACTGCGTCCGGAAGGGACCGGCCGCCGGTGCGCGCCCGGGAGCGGGCGACCACGACTCCAGCCAGGCTTGCGACTGTTCCAGATCCGGATTCCAGGTCACCCGCGGGGTAGAGCGGGCGAGTTGCACCCAACATTGGTTCAGGCCGCAGACGGCCGATCCCAGAGTTCCGTCGACTTGAAGGGTGAAGAGGTCGTCCCGGCGCACTCGAACCGCCCAGGAACTGTTGAACTGGGCTGCGACGTCTCCTTCGAGTAGAAACGTGGCGTAGGCCGAATCGTCGGCGGTGACCGCGTACTCCCGGCCCTCTTCGTTCCATCGCCGGCGAACGTGGGTGGCTCCCAGGCAGGAGACGGCCCGCACGCGGCCGAAGAGGTTTTCCAGCAGATACCTCCAGTGGGGAAACATGTCCAGAATGATGCTGCCGCCCTCTTCCCTGCGGTAGTTCCACGACGGCCGCTGCAAGGGGGCATCCCGCCCGTCGAAGACCCAGTAGCCGAACTCTCCCCGGACCGAAAGGATCCGTCCCAGACTTCCGTCCCGCAACAACCGTTTCAAGCGAACGATCCCGGGCACCCAGAGCTTGTCCTGGACCACGCCGTGCTTGAGTCTCCGCCTTTGGGCCATCCGGTAGAGCCGATGCGCCTCGGCGCTGGTGGCGGCGGCCGGTTTCTCGCAGTAGACGTGCCGGCCCGCCTCCAGGGCCCGTTCCATCGCCGCAGCCCGCAGCGGAGTGGTCTGAGCGTCGAAATAGATCCGGTTGGCGGGGTCTTCCAAGGCCCGGTCCAACCGGTCGGTCCAGGTTTCGACGCCGGTCTCCCGGGACAGCCGCTCCAGCTTGACCGGGTTCCGCCCCACCAGAACCGGCTCGGGAAGGATCCGGCCGATGCCGGGAATCTCCATTCCTCCGTCCCGGCGGATGCTCAGGATGGACCGGCGCAGGTGCTGGTTGGTCCCCATGCGGCCGGTGACCCCGTTCATGATGACGCCGATCCGGAGGGGAGAGTCTGCGCACATGTTTCAGTGTCGAACGTGTTGGGAGCGGGCCCCATCCGGCAGGGTGGGCGCCTCGCGGCCGGCGCGGGGAAGGGTGCCCGTGAGTTCCTGGCGCCAGTGGGCCACGTCTCCGGCGGGACCATAGCAATAGATGAAGGTCAAGGGTTTCTTCCCCAGGTTGGTGAGCTGATGGTAAACGCCCGGCGGAATATAGACGACGTCCCCCGAGTTCAAGGTTCTCCGCTCCCGGCCCAGGCACATCTCCCCGGTCCCCTCCACGACGTAGTAGATCTCCTCCTGCTCCTGATTGTGCCAGGGCACCTGGCCGCCGTCCGGGTCCAGGACCACGGACCCCATGCAGAAGCTGGCGGCTTGAATGGGCGAAGGGCCTCCCACCAGGTTCCTCGACTCGCGGCCGGCCGGGAATCGGCGGGAGTTCAACCGGTTGAGACTGGCAACGATCATCTGCTCCGTCCTCCAGGATGCACGGCGGCTACCGGGCCGATCTTCTACGAAACCGGGGCTAGGAGCCTGCGCCGCAGAAATCAATCTACTGCGAAAGCGGGGAATCGGTCCATATTTCCCCGATTTCTCGGCGAATAGAACAACTATGCACCTCAAAATCGTGAAAATCTGTCCTCGATTCCCCACTTTCTCGCTCCGATCATTTCTACGGCGCAGACTCCTAGAGGAAAGGGCAAAGCTCCCCCGGAGCGGCGGTTTTCTTACCGCCGGACAGGACCGGCGACATTCCTGTCGCCGGGAATGGCGGTTTCCTAACCCCCGCTCCGGGTCTTTTTCCAGAAACTCCGGTCCAGGGACCGGTACTGGATGGCCTCCGAGACATGGGAGGTGGTCAATCCGGACGACCCGTCGAGATCGGCGATGGTGCGCGCCATCTTGAGGATGCGGTCGTAGGCTCGAGCCGAGAATCCCAACCTGGGAAGGGCATCGTCGAACAGCCGCCTGACCGTGGGACTCAGGGCGCAGAACCGCTGGATCTCCTGGCCCCCCATCTGAGCGTTGCAGAAGATGGGCGTTCCCGAGAAACGGTCCCGCTGGACGTCCCGCGCCCGGGCGACCCGCTTGGCGATGGAACGTGACGGCTCTCCCGAAGGCTGGGACGCCAAGTCGCGGTACGGCACCTCGGGGACCTCGACCTGCAAGTCCATCCGATCCAGGAAGGGTCCCGAAATCCGCGTCAGATAGCGGTGGATCGCAACCGGAGAACAGACGCACTCCCGGTGAAGACTGGTGGCATAGCCGCAGGGACAAGGGTTCATGGCGGCCACCAGCATGAAACGGGAGGGAAAGGTCAAGCTGCGGGTGGCCCGGCTGATGGTGACTTCTCCGGCCTCGCACGGTTGGCGAAGTGTTTCCAGCACCCGCCGGTGGAACTCGGGCAGCTCATCCAGAAAGAGGACTCCATTGTGGGCCAGGGAGATTTCGCCGGGCCGGGGCGGCGATCCCCCGCCCACCAGGCCGGCTGCGCTGATGCTGTGGTGGGGAGACCGGAAGGGGCGCCTCGCCAGGATGGAGCGGCCCTTGCCCAGCAATCCGCAAACGCTGTGGACCGCCGTCGTCTCCAGGGATTCGGAGAAGCTCATGGAGGGAAGAATGGAGGGAATGCGCCGCGCCAGCATGGTCTTCCCGGCGCCGGGCGGGCCCATCAGGAGCAGGTTGTGTCCCCCGCCGCAAGCCACCTCCATGGCCCGTTTGGCCGCCTGTTGCGCCTTGACGTGAGAGAAATCGGGCAAGCGGTATTCCGGTCCCGATTCTCCTGCCTCCGGATCGATGGTGAGGGGACTCTCGCGCCGGTTGCCGTTGAGAAGGTCCAGTACCTGGGGCAGACTGACCCCGCAATAGACGTCGATTTCCCGGACGGCCGCCGCCTCCCGGGCGTTGCCGGCCGGGAGCAGGAGCCGCTTGAACTTCCGCTTGACGGCTCCCAGGGCCACCGGCAGAGCGCCTCGAATGGAACGCACCCTTCCATCCAGCGACAATTCGCCGAGGATCAGCCATTTCCGAAGTTCCCGGATTTCCAGCTTTCCGGTCAGGCCCAGGATTCCCAATGCGATGGGCAGGTCGTAGCAACTGCCTTCCTTCTTGAATCCCGCGGGAGCCAGGTTGACGATGATGGTCCCCTGGCGGGGAAACTCGAAGCCGCAATTGCAGATGGCGGCCCGCACCCTCTCGCCGCTCTCCTTGACCGCCCTGTCAGGCAAACCGACGACGTGATACCGGAAATACATGCTCTGGGTGAAATTGACCTCCACGTCGACGATCTCGGCCTGGATGCCCAACACGGAGGCACTGTGGACTTTGAGCAGCATGGTCCAGAACACCCGTGACTTCACACGACCGCCGCCCGGTGCGGCAGATCCTCTCACCATCGCCCGCCCGGCGCCGCGCCGGGCTCACTATGGTGCGCTTCAACAGCTTGTTAACGTCCCGGGCAGGCAAAATGCGAAGCGTCAGGCCGGTTCCAACGTGCCTTGGGCGCGGGCCGGGGGCCGGAGCCGGGTGGAGTTCGATGTTCCGGGGTATACTCTCTAGTCGTTCCGGAGCATACGGAGCAACCCGGCGGGAACTCCGGACCAATGACTGAGCACGGACCCATGACGGAGAGAAATGATCGACGGGAGGGACGCTTCCTGCGGGCTTGCCGGCTCCAGGAGGTGGATTGCACTCCCGTCTGGGTGATGCGCCAGGCGGGCCGCTACCTGCCCGAATACCGGCGGTTGAGGGAGCGATACACCCTCTTGGAAATCTGTGGAAACCCGGAGTTGGCGGCTGAGGTGACCCTGCAGCCCATCCGGCGTTTCGATCTGGACGCGGCCATCATTTTCGCGGACATCCTCCTGCCGCTGAAGGGAATGGGCCTGGATTTCCGGTTCGCCGCGGGAGAGGGCCCCGTCATTTCCCAGCCGGTCAGGAGCCCCGAAGCGGTCCGGGCGCTCGACACCATGGATCCCCGGGAGCACCTGTCCCACGTCATGGAAGCGCTCCGCCTGGTGCGGCAGGAGTTGGACCCGGGGCGGGCCTTGATCGGATTCTGCGGCGCTCCCTTCACTCTCGCCAGCTACATGATCGAAGGGGGCAAGTCCAAGAACTTCCAGGAGACCAAGAAGTTCATGTACACCCATCCGGACGCCTGGAAGGAGTTGATGGGAAAGCTGGTGGAAGTGCAGGCCTCCTATCTGAATGCGCAGGTCGATGCGGGAGCCCAGGCGGTCCAGCTCTTCGACAGTTGGGTCGGCAGCCTGGGCCGGGCCGACTACCGGGAATATGTCCTTCCCTTTTCCCGGGCCCTGTTCCAAGGGCTCAAACATCGGGGGGTCCCCCTGATCCATTTCGGAACCGTAACCGGAGCTCTTCTGGAGGACATGCAAGAAGCGGGGGGAACGGTGCTGGGCGTCGACTGGCGGGTCGACCTGGACCAGGTCTGGGACCGTCTGGGTTCGGGTCAAGCCATCCAGGGGAATCTCGACCCGCTTGCCCTGATGGCCCCCCGCCCGGTCCTGAAGCGGAAGGTGCGCGAGGTTCTGGCCCAGGCCCGGGGACGCCGGGGACACATCTTCAACCTGGGTCACGGCGTTTTGCCGCCCACCGATCCGGACGCCGTCGCGGCCATGGTCGATTGGGTTCGAGAGGAGTCAAAGTGATCGTTTTCGCCAGGGATTCCGTCAAGATAGGAATGGG
>JAPOYZ010000115.1 GCA_026706325.1 Candidatus Aminicenantota bacterium | reverse complement strand
GTGTTCGCCTCGGACAAGACCGGGTTCCACATGCTCCACAGCCTCTTCCAGCACTCCTTGCGTTTTGCCAGGATCCGCCGGTACGACGAGTGGTTCGTCACATCTCTGCTGGTGGACGACGGCAAATGCGTGGGGGTGACCGGCCTGGATCTGGCCACCGGACGGATCCAACCCATTCTGGCCAAGTCCGTCATGCTCTGCACCGGCGGAGGCGGCCGGATCTTCCCCTTCACCACCAACGGCAACATCAAGACCGGGGACGGGATGGCCATGGCCTACCGGGCGGGAGCGCCGTTGAAGGACATGGAGTTCGTCCAATACCATCCCACAGGCCTGCCCGGGACCGGAATCCTGATTACGGAGGCCTCGCGCGGCGAAGGAGGATATCTCTTCAACAGCGAGGGCGAGAGGTTCCTGGAGCGCTATATCCCCGGGAAGATGGAGCTGGGACCCAGGGACATCCTCTCTCGCGCCATCATCTCCGAGCGCCAGGCGGGCCGGACCTTTGAAGGCCGGCACGGCGAGTACGTCCATCTCGATCTCACCCATCTGGGTGAGAAAGTCATCGACGAGAAGCTTCCCTTTGTCCGGGAGCTGGCGTCCAAGTACGTGGGGATCGACCCGGTCTATCAACCCATTCCGGTCCGGCCGGTGGTGCACTATATGATGGGTGGGGTGAGTACCGGAAACGATGGGAGCACACCCCTGCCGGGCCTCTACGCGGCCGGCGAAGTCGCCTGTGTCACCATCAACGGCGCCAATCGTCTGGGGTCGAATTCCCTGACCGAATGCCTGGTCTTCGGCGGATTCGCCGGCGAGGCGGCTGCCCGCCACGCCCAGTCCACCGGCCTCGTCGAATCGAGCCGGGTCCGCGCGGCGGCCCGCAAGGAGGAGCAGCGGATCGAGCAGGGATTCCTCCGTCGAGAAGACGGGACCGAGCGTATCAGCGGTCTGCGGGGCGAGATGCAGGCGGCCATGGAAAAGGGTTGCGGGGTCTACCGCACCCGGGAGAGTCTGGTGGAGACCACCACGGAGCTGGCGGAGTTGAGAGAGCGATTCGCCGACGTGCGCATCGACGACCGGGGCAAGGTCTTCAACACCGACCTGGTGGCGGCCCTGGAACTGGACTTCATGCTGGACGTGGCCCGCTGTATTGCCGGCGCCGCCTTGACCCGCGAGGAGTCACGCGGGGCTCAGGCCCGGGTCGACTTTCCCGAGCGCGACGACGAGCGGTTCCTGCATCACCAACTGTCCCTCATCTCCGAGGAGGGTCCACGGTTGGAGACTCAGCCGGTGCCCATCACCCGTTGGGCGCCCGAGGAGCGGAAATATTGAGCCAGGAGCGAGATTCCGGCATGAAAACCATCGACATCACCGTCATCCGGTACGATCCGGAGAATAGTTCCGCCCCGTACGAGCAGACCTACACCATCCCCTACGACGATGAGATGGTGGTCCTGGACGGCCTCAACTACATCAAGGACCACGTCGACGGGAGCCTGACCTACCGTTGGTCCTGCCGCATGGGGGTGTGCGGAAGCTGCGGCATGATGGTCAACGGAGTGCCCAAGCTGACCTGCGCCGTCTTCCTGAAGGACTATCCGCAGGGCGTGCGCGTGGGTCCCTTGGACCATTTCCCGGTGGTCCGGGATCTGGTCATCGAGATGGACGATTTCATGGACAAGCTCCGGGCGGTGAAGCCCTGGATGATTCGTGAGCAGGAAAAGCCGGTTGAAGAGGGGGAGTATCTCCAGTCTCCCGAGGAGCTGCAGCTCTTTCGGCAGTTCAGCATGTGCATCAACTGCGCTCTCTGCTACGCGGCCTGCCCGGTCTACGCGGCTGACAAGACCTTCATCGGACCTGCCGCCATCGCCTTGGCGCACCGGTATGACATGGATTCCAGGGAGGAGGGCCAGGACCAGCGGGCCGAGGTCATCGGAAGCCACGAGGGGATCTGGGAATGCTCCTTTGTCGGCGAGTGCTCGGTGGTGTGCCCCAAGCATGTGGACCCGGCGGCGGCGATCCAGCGTTCCAAGGTGCAGTTGACCAAGGACCATATCCTTGGGTTGCTCTGGCCCTGGGGGAAATCGTGAGCGTGACTCCGGCACCAGGTCCGCCCCGCCATCAGCCCCGGCGGTCGTCCCTCTGGTGGCTGAGCAGCGGACGTTATTTTCTGTTCATGCTCCGTGAGCTGTCGGCGGTGTTCGTAGCGCTCTACGCGGCCAGTTACCTGGTGGGCCTGTACCGGCTGTCCCAAGGGAAGGAGAGCTATGAGGCGTACCTGGCCATGCTCCACCACCCGGCCGTCCTCGTCTTCCTGGGAGTTTCCCTGGTGTTCTGCCTGCTTCACACGGTGACCTGGATCCACCTGACCCCCATCGTGATGGTGGTTCGGATGGGCCGCAAGGTGATCCCTGCCAAGTTGGTGCTGGCGGGGAATTATTTGGTCTGGATCCTGCTTTCCGGGGTCCTCTGGTACCTGGTGGTGAACTGAGATGGGCGTCCGGCTCAAGACGACCGACCCCATCTGGTGGGGACTCTTTTCGGCGGGCGGCACGGTGGCGGCCTTCCTGGTTCCGGTCCACATCCTGGTGACCGGCCTGGGCATCGGCCTGGGCTGGATTCCAATCGAGACGCTTTCCTACGAACGGGTCCAGGAGCTCCTGGAGAACCCGTTGGTTCGGCTCTACCTGCTGGTTCTCATTTCATTGCCTCTCTTTCACGCGGCCCACCGTCTCCGGCACATCCTGATCGACCTGGGAGGCGGAGCCGTCAGGACGCCTATTTCGGTCCTCTGTTACGGTTCCGCCATTGCGGGGACGGCGGCTGCCGTCTGGCTGCTCGTGTAGGGAGGGGCATCCTTTTCGCCGGGACGGGACTTAGCTGTCCCCCCGTGTTCGTCTTCCTTGTTCCTGTGCGATTCGGCGGCCGGGAAGCGTATAGGGGGAGAATTGTAAAGGGGGGACTGCCGTCCCCCCTACCCCCTTTCGGCGACAGGAAAGTCGCCGCTCCTCAGGAAAGTCGCCTCCTTCTCCATCGAAACGAAACCTTTTCTGCCGGGAATCCGTCTACTACACAGGACGTTATTCACGGCAGGTGACCGATATGATGAAATCGAGAATTGGCGCGAATCGTGGTGGCTACGAGGGCGCGGGCTCTGTATGGCGACGGAATACCGGCTCGAATCCATGGGATCAGGACGGAGTCCTGGGGCCGGCGTCGGATGCGAACCGGGGAAGCCACGGGGACGACACCATCTTTGCCTACCTCAAGGAGATGGGATCGATCCCTCTGTTGACGGCCAGGCAGGAGACCGAGATCGCCAGCCGGTTGGCAAAAGGAAGGGAGCGGCTCGCCGATAATCTCTACCGTTGTCCGCTCGCCGTCGGAGAACTCCTTTCGTGGGGGCCGCGGCTGCAGGTGGGAGAGATGCGAATCCGGGAGATCGCCCGCCCGGATGCCGCGGCCACCTCCGGAGTCAAAGCGGGGGAGTGGTTCCGGATCCAACTGGGGGCCATCGCCCGTTTGGACCAACGCGCCCAACGCCTCTGGCGCCGGTGGCGGCAGGTCGTGCAGGATGGCGAACCCGGCTTCCGGGAACTGCTGGGATTGGCCCGCGTCCGCCGCGCCATCGCCGGACGGATTCGCAAGCTGGGACTGAAGGAGGAAGCCCGGGACCGCCTGGTCAAGTCGCTCAAGACTTCTCTGGAACCGATGCTGGACCTGGTCAACACGAGCGAACGGCTCCGGGAGAGTCCCGTGGCGGAAGACCAGGGCAGGTATCGGCAGGTATGCAACGAACTGGAGCAGTGGGAGCAGTCCCAGTGCGTGACCCGGGAACAGGCGCGCCGAACCTTCGGCCGCATCTGCGACGCGGAGGCCCGCGCCGCCGATGCCAAGCAGGAGCTGGTGCAATCGAACCTGCGGCTGGTCGTGTCCGTGGCCAAGAAATACCGGGGCCGCGGGCTGGCTTTCCTGGATCTGATCCAGGAAGGGAACATCGGACTGATGAAGGCGGTCGACCGCTTCAATTACCGTCTGGGCTTCAAGTTCTCCACCTACGCCCACTGGTGGATCCGGCAGGCGATCCAAAGATCCATCTCCGAGAAGGGGAGAACCATTCGACTTCCCGTCCACATCTCCGAGGCCGTCTACAAGTCCGTCCGAACGGCGCGCGAGTGGACCCGGATCTATGGCCGCAAGCCCAGTACGGAAGAGCTCGCCGGAGCCGTGGGGCTACCGGCGGACCGGGTCCAGCGCATCCTTGAAATCGCGCGAAAACCGGTGTCCCTGGAAACCCCCATCGGCCGGGACGAGGAGGGTAAGCTGCAGGATATCCTCGAGGACTGCAGCAGCGAGTCTCCTTCCGATGAATTCCTGCGTCTGAGCTTGGTGAATGAGACTTCAGGCATCCTCAAGAACCTGGACTCCCGGGAGGAGCGAGTGCTCCGCCTGAGGTTCGGGATTGAAGAAGGCCGGGAGCATACCCTGGAACAGATCGGGCGCGTTTTCTCCCTGACGCGAGAGCGAATCCGGCAGATCGAGGCCTCCGCTCTCCGTAAGCTGCGGCGCGCATACGTCGGGCGGGACCCGATTCAGGCGGATTCGCGATAGTTGAATCCGCCTCCCCCTTACTGCGGAGAGGAAACCGGCCTATTCGATGGTCACCAGGACAGGGTGGGAGGCGTAGTCGACCGACTCTTCCAGGATTCCCAATCCACGCATCTTCTCGGTCCGTTCGCTGCGGTGCCGGGTCACGACGTAGATGGGCACGGTCATGGGCTCCAGCGATTCCTCCGCCAGAATATTCAGGATGCGGGAGTGTTCGCCCTTGCTGATGACCAGACCCGCATTGGTGGACCGGCCGTCGACGAACAGGCCGGGGGGGCGATTCTTCACTTCGATGCCCACCTCATGAGCGAAGTCATCCGGACAGGCGATCCGGCCCGGTGTTCCGGTTCGACGCGAGGCCGGATGGTGGAGGGAGGGACCACGGTGACCAGGTTCAGCCCACTGTCCGGGTCCACCGCCGCGTGGATTCTCTCCACGCCTCCGATTCGGGCGCGCCCTTGGATCTTGAGCCTGTGGTCCGGTGGAGCCGGAGGCGCTGAAGCGTCCGCGGTGAAGATCAGCGTCGTCTGGAACTCGTCCCGGCGAATGGCGCCCGGTTCGGACCCGACGCCGGGCGGCAGATCCAGGGCTTCGATCCGGATTTCATCCCGGAACCCGTCGATCCGCAGTGCCGACACCACCAGAGGAACGCTCCCGCCCTGGGGGACGTTGGGGCTCCTGGCGCCGGCCCCCCTCAAGTCCCGCTGTTGCATGAAGCCATCGTCGAGGTAGAGCCGGAAATCGGGTCTGGCGGGGCGGACCGTGAGACGGTAGGTATGCCGGAGTCCTCCCGAACCGCTCAGATCCCGCAGGCGAACCAGGTATTCTCCGTCCGCCGGAGGGTCGAACAGAAGATACGAGTCCTTGCCGTAGACGGGACCACCGTCGTCGTTTCGATAGAAGAGGGTCAGGGTGGAGGAATCTCCCGGGGCCGGAGTCTGGGGAGGGAGGATTTCCACTTTTCGGGCGTTGTAGTTCTTCGGATGGTTCTGGGGGCTGGTTCCCAACCAGGCCAACCGCTGTCCCATGAGGCCCTGGGCCAGGTAGAAATCGTCCTAGTGGCGGAGCCCCTCTTCCAGGCGGACCAGCTCACGCTCGCTCAGGAGGACGAAGT
>JAPOYZ010000547.1 GCA_026706325.1 Candidatus Aminicenantota bacterium | reverse complement strand
GCTGGGTCTCGTTGACGTCCACGAAACCGACCGAGGAGCCGTTGATCAGGGACGGATTCAGGAACGGAAGATTGGTGGGCAGAATGTTGATTCCCTGATCCCAATTGAGGGCCGGCGTCAGACCGAAGTCCGGGGTCGTTGCGGTCACCGAGGCGCCGAAACCCTGGTTGGGCATGCTGGCGCCATTGCCCATTTCCCCGTTCAGGGGGAAGTACATCAGTCCGTAATAGCCTCGCGCCACGGTCTTCTCGTTCAACTGATAGGCTAGACCCAACCGCGGCCCGAGACTCCTGAAGCCGACGTTGAACGCGCGGACCCGGCCGTTGCGTCCCTCTCCCTCCCCGTAGAAGGTGAGACCGCCCGGGAGGCCGCCCGCCTCCGGATTGGGAGTGTGGATATCCATGAGGCCCCAGCGCCGGTAAGTCTCGTGGAACGGTATGGGGATCTCCCACCGGAGGCCGTAGTTGATGGTCAGCTTCGGCGTCGTCCGCCAGGAGTCCTGAACGTAGAAGGCCCAACTGTAGCTGGTGACCTTCCGGGCGCTGGCGGTCTGTTGGAGGACTTCGTCCACGTCGCCCATGAGGAAGGAGGCAAACCCGTCACCCGTGTCCGGATAACCGGGCAGGCCGCTGGTGCGGTTTCGGAAGGTATAGGTACCCGCCGTGTGGTTTTCCACGAGGAATTTCCCGGCCCAGATGCTGAGCTGGGCGCCGACCTTCACGTTGTGGTTCCCGCTGGTCCAGGACAGGTCCATGAAGACGGGAACCGTCGATTGGAAGTGCTGGGCGGTGTCGGTGTTGTCGCCGAAGCCGCCTCCCACCGCGCTCTGGATACTCAGTCTGGGAATCGCGGTGGTCAACGCGCCCTGGACGCAACCACCCGGACAGTGGTCCGAGGCGGGCGGCAATTTGCCCTCGCCGTAGGTGATCCGATTGATCCCGAGCCGGGTGCTGAAGAGGAGAGACGGATTCACCGTCCAGAGGTGGTTCAGCCGTACGCGTACACCGCGGCTCTCGACCGCGACGCTGTTCAGCCGGTTGGCCGGCGACAGGAAGCTCAGCTTCATATTGGGGGTGTCTTCCCAACCGATGGTGACCTTGTGGTCTTCATGCTCGATGTCGGTCTTGAGATAGACCTTGTCGATGTCGAAGATGTTGGAACCCTCGCCCTCGTAGTTGTTGGTCAATCCGCCGCCTCTGTTCGGTCCCGGATACGCGGTCAGGAGGTGCTTGGCGACGCCGCCGATGCGGCTTGAGGGAATCGTGTTGTTGGGAAAGGGATCCCGCAGGAAGCCTCCCTGCCCGTCCGGCCGGGTGGTGATGGGGTCGTAGATCATGCCGGCCCGGATGTCCCGGCCCATGGCGTCGGTCCCGAGGGACGCACCGAGGATCTCGGTGAAGTTCCCTTGCCTCATGAGCTCGGTCTGGACGGTTCCGATCCTTCCGCTCGGTTGCGTGGACCACTCGTAACCGGTGTAGTTCATCATGAAGAAGGCCTTGTCCTGGACGATGGGGCCTCCCAGAATGAAGCCCCACTCGTTCTGGATCTGTTCGCCCTTCCCGGATGCGGTCCACCGGCGGGCGTCCAGGATGTCATTGCGGTGAAACAGGAAACCACTCCCGTGGAATTCGTTGGTTCCCGACTTGGTGATCATCTCGACGGACACCCCGGAATTGAACCCCTTCTCCGCGTCCTGGTTGGTCTCGATGCGAAACTCTTCGATCAACTCGGGCGCCGGTCCCGTTTCGTCGCGCAACCCTTGATGCCAGTTGATGCTGCTCTGATGGCCGTCGGTGTTGTAGCCGAGGGGGTTCCGTTGAGGCCCGTTGTCGCCCACACCGTGGATGGTCCCCTTGTTCCCGTCCCAGGTGGGCTTGAAGATCACGCCGGGCAGAGTGTTGATCAGCACCATGGACTGCCGGACGAAGAAGCTCATGTGGACCGGAAGAACTTCGAGCACTTCCGAGTCCTGGGCGTGGGCCACGGTGGTGTCGGTCATTTTGACCAGGGTCGCCGTACCCGCGACGGTGACCGTTTCCGTCACGTCGCCGACCTCGAGCACGATGTCGACCGTCCGGGTCAGTTCCGAGGCGACTCGCTGTCCGGTCACGACCTTGGTCTTGAATCCGGTCAGGCCGGCCGAGATCTCATATTCGCCGATCGCGAGGGCCTGGATCAGGTAGTAGCCGTTGTCGCTGCTCACCGAGGTTCTTTCGATGCCGGTGGCCACGTTTCGTGCGGTCACATCCGCGCCCGGGATTACGCCGCCGGTTTCGTCGGTGACGGTCCCCTGGATGTTTCCGGCGCCCTGCTGGGCGCGCTGCGCCTGAACCGGTCCACCGAGATGGAAGCCGAGGATCAGCACCAGTAGAAGACAGGAAAACAGGTGGATTTTCGGTCTCATGAACCCTCCTATTGATGAATTGCGGAACCGTGTGTTTTTCGTCCGCTGAGATGGCTCAGATCTCGGCTTTCACGGCCGGCCATGCCGGAACTCTGCTGATATCGGCTGGGCAGAGATATTCGCGAAATTTCCGAGTATTGAGGATGCGCCATAAAGTCCTAGGCACGCACGTAGCGCTGGGATGCAAGGACGATCAGAATTTATCTAGCAAGAGAAGAAGAGGAAGTCAACGCCTCCCCCCCAAAAGTTGGTGCCGGAGGGGGGAGTCGAACCCCCACGGGTGTCGCCACCCGCCAGATTTTGAGTCTGGTGCGTCTGCCAATTCCGCCACTCCGGCTCCCGTCGATGGACTTGGCTTTCCTGGCTGAAAGTATAACAGCCCCTCGCAAGCAAGATTAGGCGATCCACGTGGAACGCAGGTGCACACGAGGGGAGCACTGCACAGGCGGACTCGACCGGCGGCAGTTACTTGTGTCTATTCGAGAAATTTCGGTGGAGCGTGCGGCGTGCGCGGTTGCAGCTCGAGGTCGACGCCATGGTTCGGACTGAAAAGCTCGGTGGCAAGGTCTCCCAAGCGTTCGGGGCCGGATACCGCGGTTCGTAGAATAGAGCGGACTTCCTCCTCCATGGATACTCCGCGCCGCGCGGCGCGAATACGCAGACGAGCGATGACGTGGTCGTCGAGCTTTCTGACGCTTAAACTGCCCATTGTCAGTGCTCCAGGTTCCACGACCAATCCTAGCGTAAGCTGGCATCGCCAGCATTGCTCTTACAATCACGTGTCCTTTCCTCGTCGGACCCCGAGCTTCAATCCTGGACAGTGGGCACCGGATACCGGAAGATGCCGCCGAAGGAGATCCCATGCCCAACGCGGAGATCGTCGCTATCGGTTCTGAACTGCTCCTGGGGCAGATCGTCGATACCAACTCGGCCTGGATGGCCGATCGGTTGACCGGGCTGGGAGTCGATCTCTTCTACAAGACGGTGGTGGGGGACAACCCGGGCCGGATGGAGGAGGTCATCGGGCGGGCCCTGGATCGTTCCGATATCGTGATCACCGGCGGAGGTTTGGGCCCCACGCGGGACGACCTGACCCGGGAAGTGATCGCGCGAGTGACGGGACGGCCGCTGGTCCGGGACCCGGATCTGCTGCAGGAGATCTACACCCGGTTCCGCAACCGGGGTTTTGTCCTGACTGCCAACAACGAGCGCCAGGCCGACATCCCGCAGGGAGCCGTGCCGATCCGCAACCCCAACGGCACCGCTCCCGCCTTTCTGGTGGAGGACCCTCGCGGCGTTGTCATCGCTCTCCCGGGAGTGCCCCACGAGCTCAAGTGGCTCTTCGACCATGAGGTGATCCCCCGTCTCAGGAGACGCTTTCGCCTGGACCACATCATCGTCTATCGCATCCTCAAGGTCTCCGCCATGGGGGAGAGCCACGTGGATCACCTGATCGGTCACCTGATCACCGAATCCACCAATCCCACCGTGGGAGTCCTGGCTCATCCCGGACAGGTGGATGTGAGAATCGCCGCCAAAGCCCCCGACCGGGAAGCGGCCGCGCGGTTGATCTCCCCGGTGGAGGAGGAGGTCCGTGGCCTGTTGGGACACCATGTTTTCGGCGCCGATGAGGAATCCATGGAGGACTCGGTAGGGAAGCTGTTGCGGCGGGCCGATCTGAGAATCGCCGTCTACGAGGACATTACCGGCGGGATGGTGGCGGAGAGGCTGCAACTGGCCGATCCGGATCGCTTTGTCGAAGGGGTCATCGCCGGCGATCCCGATTCCGCCCGTCGGGTTCTGGAGGCGGCGGGATCCGACGCCCCGGTATCGGACCCGAAACTCCGGACCCGGGAACTGGCGCGGGCCCTCCGGACGGTCTGCCGCGCCGACCTGGGCTTGGCCGTACACGGGATTCCGGACCCGGAGGATCGGAGCCGGAATTTGGCGAAGGGCCAATCGTTTTTCTGCGTCACTAACGGGCGCACCATGAAGACTCGCAGTTTCGGAATGGCTGGCCGCGGCCGGCCGGACCGGACCCGCACGAGCCTCTATGCCCTCGATCTGGTGCGGACGTACCTGCTCCGCGGCGACAGGAGCGGGGGTTTTTAACCCCCGATTCAGGGGGGTAGAGGGGACGGAGTCCCCAGTCCGCGAAGCGTCTTGCAAGTGGGCGAAAAGAAGACCGGACGAAAGGAAAGCCCCCCTTCAAAGGGGGACAAGGAGGTCCCCCCTTCTACCGGGGAGCGGCGGTTTCCAAACCGCCGGGCTTCCTTTCACGTTGTGAAAGAAAGAGTGGGGGACTGGAATGTCCTCCCTCCTACCGGACCGGGTGCGAACGCCGTAGCTGACGACTATAAACACGCATCGGGCTGGCCGTGGCATGCGCGGCCAGCCCGATGGTGAGACTTCCGAGCGGAAAGCAAAGAGCGCGTCTACACGCGGTGACGCGTCAAGGCTCTCCCCGGTCGTACGTGTGAATCAGAACGAGCACGGTGAAGACGATGAGCCCGGTGATGACCACCCAGCTCATGAACGACAGGCCGAGCAGTCCGGCTTGAAACTGCTCGTTCATCTGCGCGCTTTCCCGAGCCAGCCGGGCCAGCGTCGCGTCGTCCAGTGTGGGTACCGCGACCGCGATCTGCTCCAGGTCGTAGAGGTGCCCCAGACGATCCTGCACCGCCGGCTGACGGAGCAGAGTCTGAACTTCACGAATATTTTCGGCGCGTTCGGCCGTCCGTTCCGAGATCCGGCCCTTCAACTCCTCGATCGATACCAGGTGGACCGCCTTCTGAGCCGGGATGGGACCCGCCTGCAGGCTCGTCGAGAAGACCAGGAGGACCGTAAGGAACAAAGAGATGGCTTTCATGTTTTATGACCTTCTTATCTGAATGGTGACAACCCTGTTTCCATGGTGCAGCCCGTCGGCGGCGATCCTCAGAAGTTGATCTTCCAGTAGAGCTGGATGATCCGCGGATCCAAGGTGTTGCCGATTTTTCCGAAGCCCTGGGGACTGTCCACGTTGGAGCCCGCCTCGCGCCAGTTGACCCGGTTGAAGGCGTTGAACATCTCCGCCGCGAAGCGTAAACTCACGCCCTCGGTGATCTGGAAATCCTTCATGATGGAAATGTCTTCCTGCATGAATCCGCAGTTTTGCGCACTGGGATGGACGCGGAAGTTCCCCAACGTGAAGTTGGGCGCCGTGCTGAATGCCGCGGGATTGAAGATACGGTCCCGTCCCGTCTGGTTGGGATCGTAGTCGCCGCAATTGACGCCGGTCGTGACCCCGACGCCGTGATTCCAGACCGCCCACGCGGGACCCATGTAG